>CAINWY010000001.1 GCA_903854645.1 uncultured bacterium
ATTCTGCTGCTTTTTTTATTGAAATTAATTTATTATCCATAATCTATATTATATATTAATAAACATTAATAAACAATGCTATATAATAGTATAAAACCTTAATAAACATTCATATTACTCTAGACAGATTAGGCTTATTATTATTTCAATTTCAAAGAACCATTCAATATATCAATAGAGGCATCCTTGGTATTATAGTTTGTTCCTGTGCATAGAGATACATTGTCCCCTGAGCCAGCTGCAACCCAATCTTCCTGACTGCAGACTATGTTCTTCCATCTGAATAAATACCCAACCATAGAAACTGGATCTGCCCCAGCCCATGCTACATATGCCGTGACCTTCTGTGTACTAGGGTCATCATTCGCACTTACATAAGTACTTTGTATATCCCTAGTTGTAGTATTACGACTTACATTCTCTATGGTCACGAATCTAGTAAATATTGTGTTATTAAAATTTATAACTTCATCACCTGAAGCGATAGTCCACTTACCATTTACTAAAAGCGGGAAATAATGTGCAGTTGTTTTAGTGGTGCTGTAAATATTTTGCCAGTTTTCATCTGAGATTGATTTCATCGCTTCTATAGATTCCGATGCCAAAGTTCCAGCTGCATCTCTTTGGCCTGAGACTCTGTTGCTTGTCAAACTTAGAAATATTGCATTCGTACTAGAAGCAAGAATAATTGCTATCAGTGATATAACAATAAGAAGCTCTAATAGTAGAGACCCCCTCTCTGTATTAATTTTTTTTAAATTTAAAATCATTTTAATATTTTACTGAACTGAAATATTTCCGATAGTAGAAACATTTATTATTTTATTATTTCCCAGATATACTAGACCCACTTGAGAGGTGGGTGCATTCCCAGAAATTTTATTGAAAATTATGTCTGATGTTGCATCCGATACTGGATTAGAAAAAGTAACACCATTCGATAAATAAATTTTGCTTGTTATTGATTTAGCGGCACTACTGTAATCCGTGGGTGTGGAGAAAATTTCATAATAGTCGGCCGTACTATTTACAAAATGTACACCCCATTTTAAACCATCAACTCCTATCATAGAATTTGATCGAGCCTGTTTTAAATTAAATACTAAAGATTGAGTGACGGCATCTATCTCAATACTTTTGTTATAGTTTGTATAGAATCCAGAACCGGCCACAGCGATGATTACAAGTACGGCTGCTACAATTAAAACCTCTATCAAAGTAAATCCAGAGATTAATTTCTTTCTTTTTGTATCTAATGATAATGTAGACATACTAAACAAAGTGCCCCACAAGTGAATAGATAGGAAGTATAATAGAGATAGCAATTGCACCTATCATAAGACCCATCGTTAATAATAGAATTGGCTCTAAGAGCGAAGTTAATTGCTTTAATGTATTGTCAACTTCTTCATCATAAAAATCTGCGAATGTAATGAGAATTTCTTGTAATGCTCCAGTACGCTCACCTACTGAAATAAGACTGATTAAAAGACCAGGGAAAAGTTTTGGGAATTTTGCAATAGATTCAGATATGGGTAGTCCATTCTTTATATCCTCAATTGTTTTATTTATGGCTTCGGTGTAATCCTGGTTGTTTATTGACTGAGCTGATATATTAAGAGAATCGACAACGGATAATCCACTGCCGATAAGATTACCGAATGTACGTGCAAATCTTACAAGTGCTATTTTCTTTATCAGGTCTTTTGCTACTGGAGTATGTGATGTTACAAAAAAGAATAATTTCTTTCCTATTTTTGTTGTTCTAAAATATGTAAAGAAAAAAATAATCGCTACTAATACAAAACCGTCAATAATGTAGCTATAAGTTAGAGCATTAGAAATATTTAGAAAAATTTGAGTTATAAGGGGTAGTTTTACTCCATTTGTAGCAAATGATTGAGTAAGCTTTGGTAGAACGAATATTAACATAAGTGTCACAACTATAGTGGATGCAACCAAAAGAATAATAGGATAAGTCATTGCGGATTTTATCTTATTCCTAAGCTCGTATTCCTTGGATAGATAATGAGATAGCTCTGACAGAGCTCTGTCGAGCTGGCCTGATACCTCCCCTGCCTTTATCATACCTATAAAGATAGATGGGAATAGATGCTCATATTCTTGAAATGCCATAGATATCTGCTGACCACCCTTAACCTTCTCTAGTACATCTTGTAAGATTTTTTTAAAGTATTTATTTTTGGTATCTTTTATTAAAATATCGAGTGACTCCACAATAGATAAGCCTGCCTTTATGGTAGTCGCTAAATTACGAACAAAGAACATTATGTCTACCCCACTTATACTGCTAAATATCTGAATGGATAAAATTCCTCCTTCTCTTTTGTGGGAATCATCATTGGACCATATAGATACGGGCGTGAGAGATTTCTTGGTCAAATAGTCGACTACATCTTGTCTGGATGAAGCTTCGTATACACCAGTTTCAATCTTGCTATCTTTGCTATATGCTTCATATGTATATTTTGACATAAATTTTATTTATTATTTATTAAAAATGTAAGCTACTATTCATTAACAACACGGAGTATCTCTTCTATGGTTGTTATACCCTTTTCAACCTTATATAATCCATCCTTAAACATTGTTGTCATACCATTTGCTATGGCTCTCTTTCTTATTTCAGATACTTGTACGTCCTTTGCTATTAACTCACGAATATCCTCCGTAACTGGGAGAACCTCAAATATTCCTATCTGCCCCATAAAACCAGAATTGCCACATATATCACAACCACGGCCACGATATATAGTAGTAGGGATATTTGTAGAAATAATACCAGAGAATTTAACTTGTTCTTCAATTAGCTTTATCATATCTGGTGTGGGTGGGAAGGATTCTATACACGATGTACAAATTCTTCGCACCAAACGCTGAGCGATAATTAAGTTTACAGTTGATGAGATTAGGAAAGCTGGAGCTTTCATATCTATAAGTCTAGGGATTGCCGAAGGTGCATCATTCGTGTGAAGTGATGACAAAACCAAATGCCCAGTCAATGCTGCCTGTATAGCTATCTCCACAGTCTCATTATCACGGATTTCTCCCACCATTATTATATCTGGATTTTGACGCAAAAGTGCACGAAGACCATTTGCAAAAGTAATCCCTGACTTTGCATTAACCTGCGTTTGATTTACTCTCGGGAATTCATACTCAACTGGATCCTCAATAGTGGTAATGTTTACTAGTGGAGTGTTTAGAATATGTAAAATCGCATACAAGGTAGTCGTCTTGCCGTGACCAGTAGGACCAGTGACTAGTATCATACCATGTGGCTTCTTTATCTCTTCCTGCAGAATAACACCATCTTCTTTTGAAAAACCAAGGTCGTCTAGATTGAGTGGTCTAGCAGAGTTCTTCAATAAACGCATCTCAACTTTTTCACCGTGAAAAACTGGCATGATATTTATACGGACGTCTAGGTTAGAATTATCATCTAGCTCAAAGCGGAAACGGCCATCCTGAGGTATACGATGCTCATCAATTTTCATATTTCCTAGAATTTTAACACGGGCCACAAGTATAGGTGCTATAGGCTGTGGCAAGCTTAATATCTCTGACATAATGCCATCAATGCGAAAACGAACGAGGAGCTCATGCTCTAGTGGCTCAAAGTGTATGTCTGAAGAGTTTAAGGTAATTGCCTGCTCTATGATGTTATCAAGTATGGCTACTATAGGAACAGCAGCTGCAGTCTTGGAAAGATCCTTCTCATTTGCTATCTCAAGAGATTGCTCAATATTGAGTGATATTATCTCATCAAAGCCAACATTTATTTTCTTTTTATACTGTTTAAAGCCATAACGAAGACTAGAATATGTTGTGAGGTATGTCTCTACCCAAGCATTAAACTTGGCACGAACATACTCTATAGTATCGTAATCTAGGGGGTCAATCATTGCGAGCTTTATAATCCCCTTTTCTTTATCATAATTAAACAATACTACATTTTTAGACTTTGAATATGTTTCAGAAAGAAGCTCAATGGTATCACGGTCAAGCTTTTCCTTTTTCAAATTGATTAGAGGTGAATTGTAATAAGGAACGAGAAGCTCCGTTAGGTAATCCTCTGTGATTTTTTCATTACCGATAAGGACATTTTGTATCGTTTGGCCACTTCTTAAAGACTCCTCATGAGCATTCTTGAACTCCTCATCTGTAATTAGTCCGGAATCAAGTAAGATAGATTTAAATTTTTCTTCACTTATGTGCATATTTTTAATTATAACATCAAACAAACAGTATAAGCAAACAAATGTGCTTAAAATTTAGCAAATAATATAAGAATATTTTATTAAAATAAAGCTAAAACAAAATTCAATATAGTATGAGTGAATAATAGTGAAAATAAAGCAGAGATGATGAAAGCTGGCTCTATGATAGAGTCTTTATGCTTTCTTATTATGCTATAAATAACAAGTAAAATAGCAAAAATAAAACCTAGCGGTATAAATACGAGGATACCTGGATATCCAGAAATAAGCATTAATAAAAACAGCAATTCAGGTCCACTATGTCCAAAACCACCTCTATAGTATTTAAATAATCTAAATATA
>CAINWY010000002.1 GCA_903854645.1 uncultured bacterium
CACCTACTACTCTACTTCCTGGAACTATTTGCTCAGATCCGGGGCCAAGTGGTTTCTTTTGAACTATCCAACCTTTTGCTTCATCTTCTGTCATACTTTTTGGGGAAATTGACCATTTATCTCCTGTTTTTACTAGATCTGCTTTACTATAACCTTTATTTACATTATAAATAGAACCATTCTCTATTTCAGTAGGTTCTGTAATAGTAGTAGCCTTATTAATTTTACTTATTTTGCTTCCTGACAGAGTCATTCTTAGACCATGACCTAATAACTTATAGTCATCAATAGATAAGTCTCCTACTTGTTTTTTGCCCTTAATAAGATCATCTGCTAGACTATATCCTGCAGTACCTATAGCAAATATTCCGGCAGCTTTGAGTGCCCGTGCTGCTGGTTTCAATTTATTAGCAATTTTAGCTGCTCTTGCCCATTCTCCTATACCGGGAATTAATCCAATTATATCTGCGGCTCCTGATAAAGCGGCACCACTGTAAGTTTCTAAAGGGCTTGTCTTTTTTAATTGGTTGGCTTTCATCATATCATATGTAGACATAAGCCCCATACCTGCACCACCAATTTGCCCTACAACAGCACTTGTTCCCCCTGTGACACCAGCAGCTGCAGTACCAGCCAACTGAGTAAGCATAGAAGATAAATCCCAATATAGAGAGTGCAATTCATTTTTATCGGCTTCTGATATTCCTCCTGATTCATCACTGGCCATAGCTTCTGATAAAGAGGGACTTTGATGTTTAGTGAGTGGTTTTTCTGATATTAAAGGAAAAGGAGTTCCTGTTTTTTCTGTTTTTTCAGATTCTTTTCTAAACTTTGCACTAGCTGTTTTTATATCCTCTTCAGGGGGAGTAGTGGATTTCTTAACAGGTGCATACATATCAGAATGATCTGTAGCTTCTTCAAATTTAGTACCACTTTGTGCTAGAAGAACTCCTCCTTCTTTTTTAAGTTCAGTTACAGGGAGAAGTTCACCTTTAGGACCAGCTAATTTTGTTCTACTTTTATCCATTTTTAGTCTAATAGTAGGCATCTCATTACCTTCACTTGGATTTCCCACACTATAAAAAATTTCATGAGTTATTGGATCTGCCCATTGATATATTGGTTCTCCGTTACTTATATATTTTGTGGGTGTTTTTCCTCTATATACTTTTCCTAATTTAATAAAATTGCTTAAATTTCTTACAGTATCACTATATATTGACTGTCTAGCAAAATCATTCTCTGCTTTTTGTGCTTCAGGAGTAACAACTTCTGGTTTTGTTGGATATAAATTGCTAGTAAAATTCATTCCTTCGTCCCCGTAAATATCAGAATAAATTTTCTTAACATTCTCAGGAGTATAAATAAATTGCCCACTAGCATCTACGTAAGGTTTCATCCATTCAGTGCCTCTACCTTTTAATATAGTATAATTATCTTTATTAGCAAATAAATTGTTAATATGCTCTGTAATTAAACGCTGTTTTTCAGCGTCAGGCAAAGTGCCTAATGCTCCTCTATACTGATCAGATGATTTCCCATAGTAAGTATCAAAAGGAGATGTTGCACTTGGTAATGTGGTACGTCTAAGTTCAGCATCTTTTATAATCTTTTCTTGAGCTGCTTTATCTTGTTCCTCTTTACTCTTAGTAGTAACTGCCTCTTGTTGTTGGAATTCTCCTAACTTATTACCAAGTTCTTGATTTAATCTAGACATCCAATTTGCAGTATGAGGAGCTCCTACAAGTGGAGTAAGTTCACTAGTAAAAGTTCTAGCAAATCTAGAACGTCTGGCAGAATCTCCTTTTTCAGTTAATCCTAAATCCGCTTTATCTACAGCATTAGGACTCTCATAATGAAATCCTGCCAAATTACCAGGGCCTGCAGTAGTTATTTTATATGTACCAGTTTTTGCCTGGTTTTTGAATTTATTAAAGGTTTCTCGAATAAACATATCCTTTTCATCCTCTCTTAATTCCTTGTCCGCTACCATTTTATCAGCGATTTGTCCTGCATAAGTGTTAAGAACACTTTCAGGAACGTAAGTTTCTACTCCATTGACATCGAATTTTAACTTAGTGCCGTCTTGAGCGTATATTATTTTTTTAGGTACTTGTCCCATAGTAAAGTTTTATTTTAAAAAGATAAAGCAGAGATAATTTTCCCTGCCCTATCTCGTTTGTTCTACAAATTAGCGTATTTACTCTTATTTTTTGGCTTTGCCACCACATTTAGATATATCGACTTTATCGTTTTTACCTCCTTTTACAGGGGATTTTCCTTTGTCTCCTTTTTTGATTAAGACAAATTTTCCACCTTTTTTCATTACAGCAGCTTCTTGAGGGGGAGCGCCTTCGCCTCCTTGTCCTTGTTGTTGTGCCTGAGAAATAAGTTGTAAAAACATTTGGGCTCCTTGAGCCAATGCTTTACAGTCTTGAGATTGCAATGCCTGAGCAAACATTTGAGCTATTTGCATTAGAGGATCTTGTCCTCCTTGTTCGCCACCTTCTGGTGCACCTTGTTCAGCTCCTGGAGCTCCACCTTGTTCTGCACCCATTGGGGCTCCACCTTGTTCTCCACCTTGTGGTGCAACGGCACCACCCTCTTGATACAATTTGATTTTCATGATTTGTAATTGTTTAATTAAACATTATTTGTATATATACTTTCCAAAAGTACATAAATTTTTTTGAATGGACAATAGTAAATAAAATAAATTTTATTTAGAGCCTTCTTCTTCTAAATGAGTGTATTCAGCTTTTTGTGTATCTTGTTTTTGAATGTAC
>CAINWY010000003.1 GCA_903854645.1 uncultured bacterium
AGTTAAACCAGTTTCTGTCTCCTCTGGCGAGAATCTTTTTGAGAGGTCCTCGGACGAGGGAGGACAAAGTGCAAGACCATCACAACAAGTTTCTCACCAGCTACGACAAAATACATATCCAGGGCAAATTGAGGATTTTGTAAAAGAAGCAGATAGAGTTATCGCAAAAGGTTTCCGTGCGATAGCCACGACACTCACAAAGAAGATGGCGGAAGATTTAAGTTTATTCTTGAAAGAAAAAGGTTATAAAGCAGAGTATTTGCATAGTGATATAAAAACAATAGAGAGAATTCAAATATTAACTCAATTTAGAAGAGGAGATTTTGATATACTTATCGGGGTGAATTTGCTCCGTGAAGGTTTGGATTTACCGGAGCTTGCTCTCATAGGGATTCTTGATGCTGACAAAGAAGGATTCTTACGCTCAACTACATCTCTCATACAGATTATCGGGCGTGCAGCTAGAAATGTAGAAGGACGCGTAGTTTTATATGCGGACCATATGACAAAATCACTTGAGAATGCTATAGGAGAAACAAACAGAAGACGAGATATACAAATAGCTTACAATAAAAAGCATGGTATAACTCCAGCTACGATTATAAAAAAGATTAAAGATATTACAGAGGAACTTGAAAATAAGCATGAAAAAGCAGTTAATGCAGAGCTAGATCTAGACGTAGAAATATTTAAAAAAGCATTTGGAACAAGTAAAAGCAATCGTGGAAAAGGAGAAAGAGAATCAATAAAGAATCTACTTCTCTCAGACGAAGACAGAAATAAAAATGTATACGAAAAGATAATTAAAATTAAAGAGAAAGAAATGAATAAAGTTGTAAAGGAATTAGATTTTGAAACTGCAGCAATATTACGAGATGAAATTGTAGTCTTGAAAAAGAAAATGGATAATCTAATCAATAATAAGTAAAATTAAAAGGAGTCTTTGCAAAAGCGCAGACTCCTTTCGTGGGTGGGAGATAAGAAAGGATTAGAAACTTATCTACCTATTTAGAGAAAACCGTACGTCGGTGTGGAGGGATTCGAACCCCCGACCTTCTGAACAGAAGTCAGACACGCTACCAGGCTGCGCCACACTCCGATTTTTTGAACAAAATTAAGACAGGTTATCAACTAACCAATTTGAACCTTTCCTCAATTAATTTAATGATTATAGTAGCCTATTTATTTCAGTTTGTCAAATGTTAAATTTAGTGTTAGAATAATAGTAATTAAATATTGATTCACCCCCACACCTATATTTTTATTGCAGACAAAAGTCTGCGTTGTAAACAACTATAAAAATATGGGTGTGGAGGTATACCCCCCCCAAGATATATGTGGGGAATATTTAAGTTTATTTATATAATTTATGAAAAAAGAAACAATAGACAAAATAATAATAAAAGGCGCTAGGACTCACAATCTGAAGAATATTTCAGTGGAAATGCCACGAAACAAAATGATAGTAATTACGGGGATGTCAGGCTCGGGTAAATCTTCCTTGGCGTTCGATACCATCTTTGCAGAGGGCCAGAGACGCTATGTAGAGAGTCTTTCTGCTTATGCTAGGCAATTCCTCAACCAGATGCCAAAGCCTGATGTAGACGAGATTACAGGCCTTTCCCCGGCTATATCTATAGACCAGAAGTCTAGGTCAAATAACCCTCGCTCCACAGTTGCAACAATAACTGAGATATATGACTATCTTCGTGTTCTTTATGCACGTATTGGCCATCCACATTGCCCTTTATGTGGTGAAGAAATCAAGAAATTATCTAATGATGAGATACTTCATTTTGCTATAGATAAGATAAAGAATTTCCAGAAAGACACGAAGAAGAAAAAGGTATTAGGAGTAGAGTGGAATGAAGCACCAGTATCTATCCTCTCACCAGTTGTTCGAGGTAGAAAGGGTGAATACTATCAACTTCTTTATGATTTACTTAATAAGGGTTTTGCAGAAGTAAGACTCGATGGTGAGATAAAGAAATTAAGAGAAAGGATAGATATTTCAAAAACAAAGAAACACGACATAGAAGTCATAGTAGATAGTTTTCAGATTCATGAATTTAAAGATAATGAAAAGGATTCATATTCTAGACTTGCAGAGAGTGTAGAGAGAGCCCTACTAGAGTCTGAGGGCTTGGTTATAATAAAAGTAGACGATGAGGAATATCTGATGTCTTCCAAATTTTCCTGTGCAAATGACGGCTTTGCTTTTCCTGAGATAGAACCAAGACTTTTCTCTTTTAACTCACCGTATGGAGCTTGTCCGACTTGTAATGGCTTGGGAACAAAATATTTTGGAGGATTAGATCCATGTGATGACTGCAAGGGGCTTAGACTTCGCACAGAGGCACTCCATGTGCATCTTGGTGTCTCAAAAAATGCATTGAACATTGTAAATGTCACAGCTTTATCTATAGAAAAAGTCGCAGATTTTTTTATAGAGTTAAAATTAAATGATCAAGAAAAAGAAATTTCAAAAGTTGTAATAAAAGAAATAGAAGCGAGACTCCAATTCTTATTAAATGTTGGACTTGATTATTTATCTCTAGATAGAAAAGCAAACACTTTATCAGGTGGTGAAGCACAGAGAATCCGTCTTGCCTCGCAACTCGGTTCAAGACTTGTAGGTGCTTTGTATGTGCTCGATGAGCCTACGATAGGACTTCATCAAAGAGATAATGATAAACTCATAAAGACACTCGAAGATTTACGTGATTTGGGGAATACAATAATAGTAGTAGAACATGATGAAGATACTATCTATGCATCTGATTATATAGTAGACATAGGCCCCAAGGCTGGAGTACACGGAGGGGAAGTAATAGTCTCGGGATATTTGGAGGAGTTATTAGATGCACCAACAAATGCTTCAAAGTCTAGGACACTTGCTTATTTGCGTAATGAAGCTCGGATAGAAATCCCAGAAAAGAGAAGGACTGCTGACAAGGGAACCTTGAAAATAATAGGAGGAAAAGTTTTTAATATAGATAATCTGAATGCTGAAGTGCCTCTTGGAAAACTCGTAACTATCACTGGAGTGTCAGGCTCAGGGAAGAGTTCTTTTATGTATGAGATACTCCATAAGAATTTACAGGCTAGATATGAGAGAAAGTTTAGAACAGCCAAAGTTTTCAATTGCGCTTCCTTTACTGGTACTGAATATTTATCTCGTGTTGTTCTTATAGATCAGTCTCCGATAGGCAGGACACCTCGTTCAAACATTGCTACCTATATAGGGGCATTTACTCATATTCGTGATCTATTTGCTTTAAGTGAAGAAGCACGACTAAAGGGATGGAAGTCTAATAGATTTTCTTTTAATGTTAAAGGTGGTCGTTGTGAGGCCTGCGAGGGGAATGGTGAAGTTGCAGTGGAGATGCACTTCCTACCTACAGTATATGTGACTTGTGATGTCTGTAATGGAAAAAGATTTGATAAAGAGACTTTAACTGTGAAATATAAAAAGAAAAATATTTATGAAGTTTTACAGATGACAGTTGAGGAAGCAATAATATTCTGGGAAGAAATCCCTGCTGTGTATGATAGGATGAGAACTCTCATGGATGTAGGTCTCGGATATGTGAAGCTTGGACAGTCAGCAACAACTCTCTCAGGAGGTGAAGCGCAACGAGTGAAAATTTCTACAGAGCTTTACAAACCATACTGGGAGAAGACAATTTATCTTCTCGATGAACCTACTGTTGGACTTCACTATGATGATGTTGCCAAACTTCTTGATGTATTAAACAGACTTGTGGATAAAGGTAATAGTGTGGTAGTAATAGAGCACAATATGGACATAATAAAATCTTCTGATCATATTATTGATATAGGTCCTGAAGGTGGACTAGGGGGAGGAAAAATTGTAGCAAAGGGGACACCTGAGGATGTTGCAAATAATAAAAATTCACATACAGGTAAATATTTAAAAAAAGTTTTAAAAAAATAAGAAAAAAAGCACCTTTTGAGGGGTGCTTTTTTTGTTTAGAAACTTACAATTACTTTTTCCTTTGCAGAAGAAGGATTGAAGTTTCAGTTCGGATTACCATTCCAGAATTGGGAACGTTCTTGATTTCGAGGATTTTCGAACTCGCCACATAGGTGACCTCTTTTGGATCACCAGATGGATGTTCAGTCGTGTAGGCACCATAAATTGGTTGTCCAATATTAGGAATTTTACCTAGCTCAATAATTCTTACTCCTAATGGGACTCCAGATGTTTTACCATTCATAATCCACACTTTTGTAAGAATACAAGCGTCACCTACCTTAATCTCTTCATTCTTGGTTTTAGAATCCTTTTTCTTTACCATAGGTTTTCTTTTTAAATTTTTTATATTTGTACTATTATCATTTTTAATCTAATATAAACCATATGAATAGTCAACAGGTCAAAAATCTATCTATACCAGATCAACCAGGGGTTTATTTCTTTAAGATGGGCAAAATACTACTTTATATAGGCAAAGCAACCTCTCTCCGAGATAGGGTGAAAAGCTATTTTTCTAAAGACCTTATAAATACTCGTGGCACTGCAATTTTAGATATGACAGTAAAAGCAGATAATATAGAATATCAAGTGACAGACAGCGTCCTCGAGGCTTTGATTTTGGAAGCTAATCTAATAAAGAAATATAAGCCAAAATACAATACCAAAGAAAAGGATAATAAGAGCTTCAATTATGTTTGTATTACACGTGACAAACTTCCAAAAGTTTTGATAATTCGCGGTAGAGGTTTGGAGAAGAAAGATTATATAAAGGTGTATGGACCTTTTCCAAATGGGCAACAGTTAAAAGAGGCGATGAAAATAATTCGTAGAATTTTCCCGTACATAGATAATGATTCAAGCAAGAAAAATAACAGGGAATTCTAC
>CAINWY010000004.1 GCA_903854645.1 uncultured bacterium
CAATTTACGAGGAGCAATAATGAAAGCGCTAATTAACGTGAACAGAAAAGAATCTTGGGAGGAATATTTTATAAACCTAAGCCACGTTTTCTCCAAAGAGGGCACCAAAGTAGATTTTTTTGCCAGCCTGATGGTTGGCGGTTACTCGGATTTAGTTACAGATGCGGTTAAATTATAAACCCCAAGTAAAAGGGAATTGTCCACCGACAATCCCCTTTTTTATTTGCAAATAATACCATTTGCAATTAACCATTCAGTGTGATATAATTGTGGATATGGCAAATATAATAAAATTAAAAAATAGTGATTCTGTAATCACTTTAAAGGAAATTTATAAAAAAAGCAAAGACGAGAGTCAAAAAACTCGCTTGCGAGTAATTCTTGGAATCAAGGCGGGAAGATTAAGAAAAGAAATTGCCGAGAGTTTAAATTTAAACATCGATACAATTACCAACATTGCCAAGAGATACAATGAAAAAGGAATAGAAGGATTAAAAGAAAATTTAGGCGGCAGACCAGAGGGTAATCCTAAATGGGACAAAAATATATTCACTGATCTATTTATGACGATTGATAAGCAAAAAGGATACTGGTCAATACCAATAATGATTGAATGGATTAAAAAGAATAAAAAAGAAGATATCCCATATAATACAGTTTGGTATCATTTGCAAAATTCTAGTTATTCATATAAATCAGCTAGACCGCATCCGTATTTAGGTAATAAGGAAAAACAAGATTCCTTTAAAAAAGGGGGCTCATTAGTTCGATAGAAGATTCTATCATATATTTTTCAGACGAAATGCGCTATGGAATGATGTCTAATTTTAGAAGAAGTTGGTCGAAAATTGGAGCACGGGCAATACTTCCGCAAAAACAAGCTTTTTTAAACAGCTACTTGTATTCTGCAATAGCACCGGCAACGGGCGATAGTTTTCACCTACTGGGTTTAGAAGATATGGATACAACAACGGAAGAAATATTTTTAATTGAGTTAAAAAAGAAACATCCGGAAAAAAATGTGATAGTAGTTATAGATAACGCCCCTTGTCACAGGCCTAAAGTACTTCATGCAATCTCGGGCATAACTTTGATTTATCTGCCACCATATTCGCCAGAGCTCAATCCAGTTGAAAGATTTTTTGAAGAATTACGCAGAGCAACTGCTAATGAGATTTTTACGACGATGGAAAATTTAGAAAAAAGAATTACCGAAACTGTCAATTTATGGACACCAGAAAAATTAAAAAAGTTATGCGGCTATAAATGGATACTTGAACAGCTCGGAATAGTTAATTAAAAATGGTATAATAACGCCATGAAGATATTTAAAAACAAAAAACAATTCCGTTACAAAAAGTTTGATTATTCAAAACTTGGTTTTTATTTTGTCACAATCTGTACAAAGGACAGGCATTTCTTTTTTGGTGATATTGTAGATGCTAAAATGCATTTTTCGGAAATCGGATTTATAGCAAATAAATTTTGGCAAGAAATACCAAAAAGTTATCCGGTGGTAAAATCGGATAGATATGTCGTCATGCCGAATCATATTCATGGGATTATTGAAATTATTAAAGATAATGATGCATTGAGATTAGATGATGTAAATTTGAAAGACGATGATTCTGAGAAAAATTCAGATTATCCCAATTTACAACCATTAAAAAAGAATTCCTTGTCCTCAATAATTAGCCATTTTAAGGGTGGTCTTAAAAAATACTGCAATAAAAATAATCTGGAATATTTTGCTTGGCAGGATAAATTTTATGATCATATCATTAGAGATGAAGCTGATTTAAATAGAATACGG
>CAINWY010000005.1 GCA_903854645.1 uncultured bacterium
ATCCAAGCTTTGAAGTAATACCCGCTCTATTATCAAGATGTAGGGTATTTGTAATGGAAGAGTTAAATGATAATAATATTAAACAAATCATCAAAAAAACAGGTTACAAAATGACAAAAGATTCTGTCGATTGGCTTACAAGTATGGCAAATGGGGATGCTCGTCAGGCTATAGCAATGATTGAGAACACTATATCTCTGTATAAAGAAATATCTGTTGACAACTTTAAGAATACCCTCCAATCTAAATTTCTTCGATATGACAAAAAGGGGAGCGAGCACTATGATACTATCAGTGCCTTTATAAAAAGTATGAGAGCATCAAATTCAGATGCTGCTTTATACTACTTGTCTCGAATGCTAGAAGCAGGGGAAGATCCAAAGTTTATAGCTCGCCGTATGGTCGTGTTTGCAAGTGAAGATATAGGATTAGCACTCCCTACAGCACTTGTTGTCGCAAATGATGTATTTAGGGCTGTAGAGACTATAGGGATGCCAGAGTGTGGCATAAATCTGGCTCACGGCGTAGCATATTTATCTCTCGCTCCAAAGGATAGAAGGTCACACGACGCATACAGAAAAGCTCAACAAGATGTAATAAGCTATGGTAATTTACCTATACCATTAATACTTCGTAATCCTACAACCAAGCTAAATAAAGAAATAGGGTATGGTGAAAATTATGAAAAATACACAAAAACAAATCTTCTCCCAGATAAATTAAAAAATAAAAAATACCTAGAAAACAATAAAAAAGAGAACAAATAGTAGTTGTATTTGTTGTATTGACTCTACTTAGACACTCGTGGTATAATACTTTTAAATTTACTTAATAAATGCCGCGTAGAAACGGCTAAAAATTATGAGGGGTAAAATTGATGACGAATATGATCGTCAAACCAATTTGATTTACAACAAAAATTACTTGGCAATAGAGGGTATAGCTTCATTTTTGCCAATCTTACTCTTTGTTTCTCTATTCTTCCTGTCTAGTATGACAAGGGAACATGGTTTGAAATTTGTTGCTTCTTTGGCATCATTCATTCTTTCAAGTTTTCTGTTTATTTATTCTTTAATATTAGCAAGAAGACTATGCAAAGAAGGAAAGCCAAAATGCTGAATAAACCTAGCATCAATTAAGGTACCTATATTCATTATGATTATAGGTATTTTTTTATACGCATAAAAGACATAATATAAAGGACATTCTATGTATTATGTCCTTTATATTATGTGTCCTTTAGGAATTTGTTTGAGTATGATTATAATACTTTTATCTTATTTTTTGATTTCATTAATATAATTTTATTTGAATCAAAAAATTAAATTTGACATATTATGTAAAAATATGTCGTATTATCTTTATCGTTTATATATGTCTTTCTCGATATATTTATTTGTATTTCACATTTAAATTTAATTTTGGGAAGTCTTGACAGTGTCCATAGAAAGTATAGTCTTAAGATATATGTGTTCTTGTTTTTAAGACTCTATCTTTTATTAATTTATTAACTGTATGGTACTCACTTTGGATTGAGGCCAATAAAATTTATGTTTACACAAATGAGAACTTTGAATCTCAAAGTCTTTGGAATGTTTTTGTTTATCATTAGTTTTTTAGCAAGTGGTCTTCTTATAAACGTCACTTCTGCATTTGCTGCTGATCAAACACCAATTGCAAAATATGTATCATGCGCAACTAGGTCCGGAGATAGCTATGATATATTTACTGGAGAAAAATGCGTAAATGACACAAGTCCAACCTTGAAAGCATGTGCTCCCGATTCTGGTGATATATATAATATAGAGGATGGAAAAAAGTGCACAAATGACACTAGTATTAAAATGGTAGGGTGCAAAAAAAGCTCTGGTGATTTCTATGATATATACTCAGGTAAAAGATGCTTGAATACTATGCCTATTGCTTGCCTCCCTGGTTCTGGACATATATACAGTATTAATACTGGATTTAAATGTACAAATGATACAAGTATAAAACAGATATCTTGTGCATTAGGTTCTCGTCATATTTATGATATCTATACAGGAAGGAAATGCATTACTGATACTTCAAAAAAGTTAATTTCCAAGTTTGATATTAAAACACTCCCATTAAAAGATACACTAAAACTAGCTTCTTCGTCTTCTACATCAACTGAACTTTTAGCTACTACAGAAGATACTGAATTAAATAGTGATGAATCTGGTCCATCCGGAAGAGAAAAGATTGCTAATACCTTGGCTGCAAGTGCGGGGAAAGTGGGTTCAATAGTAAAGGGTCCTATGTCTATCTGGATTATACTTTTGATAATTGCTATTCTTCTAACTGGTGGATATGCGGTTTATAGTTTACTTTACAAGAAGGATGAAGATGAAATTGTGAAGCACGATACAGTAAAGCCTGTAACTCAAGTTACCAATACTCCAAATCCTGTAAAGCCAGTGACACCAGCTACAGCAACTCCTATAGTACAAGTAGTAAATGCTGCACATCATTTGAATCAACATCCACAACAAAATAATAATTCAAATAATCCAGCAAATACAACAAATCCTATTCCTGCAGCACCTATACAAAACACTTCAAGCCCTCAAGGTCAAACATCTGTTAAGTAAGAATAAATACCCCGTTTAAAGCAACAGCTTTAAACGGGGTATTTATTTGGACCAGATAAGGGGAAATTGCCTCCTAGATTTGCGCTGTGGCTATTGACACGTTTCGTATTAGGAGTAGTCTATGAATATAGGTACAAGTTATGTTTTAGTTTTGTTTATCTAATTAAGTTTATAAATAATAAAAATTAATAAGAACTTGCTCAGGCATATCCTTGCTAGCAAAAATAAATATATGTTTACTCAGATGAGATTAAACCTCAGGTTTGTGAGAACAATTCTTTTTGCTCTGGTTTTTTTAACCAGTGGTTTTTTTATTCCTTCTAATTATGCACATGCTGAATCAGTTTCATCTGCAATTACATCTGCGAGGAATGCGGTCTTAGCTGCTTATGCTAGTTACACAGAAGCAAATTATAGTCCTCAAAACTGGAACACTTTGACTAAATTTAAAAATGATGCATTAGAAAATATAGATTACTGCTACGACAGAGGTGACATTGACAATGCATTAATATATAAAGATACAGCAATAGTTGGAATGGACGGAGTATTAACAATCGTTGAAACATTTGCTCTATACAAAGTTAATAAACTCAGTGAACTCAGTACTGCATTTTCAACGTATCATGAAGCAGATTACACTAGTGATAAATGGACGATCCTTGGTGAATTTAATTCTGCTGGTATTACAGCAATTAATAATGCAACGAGTTCAACGGCGGTAGATAATGCTCTATCAACAGCAACAAATGGAATGGCTGGTGTTTTAACTATTACTCTAATGTTACCTGGATACAAAATTACCAAACTTGGTGAACTTGGAACTGTATTTGCAACTTATTTAGAGGTAAATTATTCCGCAGAAAATTGGGCCACATTAACTGGATTTAATTCTGCAGGTATTACAGCAATTAACAATGCGGCCGATCTAACAGCAGTAGATAGTGCAATATTAGCGGCAACTAATGGAATGAGTGGGGTTTCCGTTTCGACATTGTTACTAGATAATTATAAAAATTCTAAAAAAGGTGAACTCGGAACTGTATTTGCAACATATTCAGAGGTAAATTATTCCGCAGAAAATTGGGTGGCATTAACTGGATTTAATTCTGCAGGTATTACAGCAATTAATAATTCAATAGATCAAGCCGGGGTTGATTTAGCTTTAAAAACTGCAACGGACGGAATGCGGAATGTATCAATAATAGTTAGTCATTCTGGCGGCAGTTATGCTTTATTTGTATTTGTACCGAAACCAACTGAACCAATAAAAATACAAACCACTGATGAGTGTTCTGCAGGAGCTAATTTTAGTATTACCACAGGAAAAGCTTGTGTTCTAAGTATACCAATTGCCAAAGGACAGGTTTTAGGTGCGGAAAAGTACAACTTTACAATACTTCTAAAAATTGGATCGAAGGGGAACGAGGTAATCGAGCTTCAAAAGTTTCTAGTTTCACTTGGTTATAATATTGGACTAACAGATGGTATATTTGGCACAAAGACTAAAGCTGCTGTCATTTCATTTCAAATTGCAAATAAGCTAGTAGGGGATGGAATAGTGGGCACAAAAACTCGTATATTATTAAACAAATAATAAAACATGCGTACAAATTATCATCTTTACAGGTGATAATTTGTTAAGTATAATTCAAACATGATTTCATGGTTCAAAAAATATTTCATCACAAAAAAAGAAAATAATAATATCCCTTACCCGATATTGGATTCTAGTATAAATTTCATTATATTAGGAGTAATATTTATAGAAATATTTACTTTTTTAATACCCACCTTTACTCATATAAATCAGACTGGAGAAATGGCCTCAGTTGTTCCAGTAATATTAGATGAGCTCACAAACAAAGAACGTGCAGCAAACAACAAAGATATTCTTACAACAAGCACCATTCTAAATAAGGCTGCTCAAATGAAGGCCACTGATATGGCAAACAACAGATATTTTGCACATACGAGCCCTGATGGAAAAAATCCATGGTATTGGCTAGATCAGGTAGGCTACAAATATCAATATGCGGGAGAAAATCTTGCGATTAATTTCACTGACTCTAAGGATATTACAAATGCCTGGATGGAAAGTCCTTCACACAAATCAAACATAATAAAGGAAACCTATACTGAAATGGGAACGGGTATAGCAATCGGTATGTATGAAGGACAAAAGACAATATTTGTGGCACAATTATATGCAAATCCACTACCAATAATTCCTGAAACTGTAATAACAGGAAATATAACTGAGGTAGCACCGACTGTAATTTCTGAATTATCTCCTACAAAGGCGAATACAAATGTTCTTGGTGCAGAAACAATAAATGAGACACAAACAATTAAGAGTTCAAACATCTCAAAACCAACACTCGTACAAAAAATGTTTGCCTCTCCTAGAAATACTACAAATTCGATTATATTCACTATTTTAGGAATACTAATAGTGACGTTGCTTTTAAATTTCTTAATAAAAATTAAGCATATAAATTTATATTTAGTAACAAAACTTTTATTTATATTAGCTATAATGGGTGGAATATTTGTAATAAATAATGACC
>CAINWY010000006.1 GCA_903854645.1 uncultured bacterium
CACTTCCCTGGCGCCAGATAGGATAGAATTGGCAAAGATAAAAGAGCGCTCCCTTGATTTGATATCCGTAGATGAGCTTAATCGTCTTCTCAAAGCCCCAATGACTGAAAATATTTCTGGCAAAAAGGATAATACACTTAAAGTTTTAAGAGACAAGGCAATATTAGAGTTATTTTTCTCTACCGGGCTTCGTCTTTCAGAACTTTGCTCCTTAAATAGAGATCTTGATTTATCAAAGGATGAGTTCTCTATACGAGGAAAAGGTGAAAAGGTGCGAGTGGTATTTCTCTCTAATTCTGCCAAAGATGCAATAAGAGATTACTTAAAGAATAGAAAAGATCTAGATGAACCGTTATTCATACAATATTCTAGGAATGGAGCCAAGGGGAACCGATTAACACAACGCTCAATAGAGAGAATAGTGAAATACTATGCAATAAAGGCTGGAATATCAAAGAAAGTCACCCCTCACGTTATTCGCCACTCGTTTGCAACTGATTTACTCTCGAATGGAGCAGATATACGCTCGGTCCAGATGATGCTCGGTCATGCAAATATAGCAACGACACAGATATACACGCATATAACCGACAAACAGCTCCGTGATGTGCATAAGAAATTTCATTCGAATTAATGTATAATATTAAATATGAAAATAATTAGCTGGAATACAAATGGATTAAGGGCAACAGCAAAGCAAGGACATTTTACGCCTTTGTTTGCTTTCAATAATCCAGATATAGTATGTTTTCAAGAAACAAAGTGCGAACCAGACCAGCTAGATGATAGTACTAGGAATTTAAAAGGATATCATTCATATTTTTCATACTCTAAACTACGCAAAGGATATAGTGGGGTTGCTATTTATAGCAAGAAAGAGCCCATAAAGGTAGAATACGGCCTAGGTATCAAGAGATTTGATGATGAGGGGCGCACGATTGTCGCTTATTATAAAGATTTTGTTCTTATAAACTGTTACTTTCCCAATGCTGGAGCATCCCCTGAGAGACTTACGTACAAGCTAGAATTTTATGATGCATTTTTAAAGTTTATAAATAAATTAAAAAACAGTGGTCAAAATGTAATTTTCACCGGAGATGTGAATACTGCACACAATGCTATAGACCTCGCTCGTCCAAAAGCAAATGAAAATAATACAGGATTCCTGCGCATAGAGCGCGACTGGCTCGATAAGGTGGTAGAGAATGGATTCCTAGATATATTCAGAACTCTACACAAAGAAGTAAAAGATGTTTATACATATTGGGATATGAAGACAGGAGCCCGAGCTCGTAATGTAGGCTGGCGTATTGATTATTTCTTTATAAATCAAGCTTTTATGAAGAAAGTGAAGGGATTTAAGACTCTATCTGACTACTACGGTTCAGACCATTGTCCTATTATGGTTGACATAAGTATATAGATGGTAGTACAATTATAGTAACTCATAGCACCTTGTTTTAAGTAGTCATTTAATTTAATTTATTTGATTTTCTCTAGTAGCTTTGTTCAGTTCTTAATTTTGATTAACGGTGGAGTGCTTGCACCCCACCGTTTTTTCTTTGCCTATTTTAGGAATTTATCTAAATTAAATACAATACAAATTTTTATACACCATGCTTTTCGTGTAGTTTATTTATTTCAATTTTTTCTAGTTCTTCTTTTTTCTCTTTGCCCCTCTCCCCTAGTGTCTTGAGTTCATTGTCGCCTAGTATATTCAATGATGCTACTAATTCACCGAGGTGCTCTTTTGTATTTTTCTTTGGGTCATCGAGAACCTCTTCGAGAAGTGCACTTAAAATCCATCCCATTCTTGGTCCTGGAGCTATTCCTAGGGCATCCTTCATATATACTCCATTAATTGCGAGCTGACCGACAGATATAGGGTCACGGAGAACCTCTTCTATCATTGCATGGTATTTACGTAGACGATAAGGAGTTTCTTTCTTTTTCATTCCTACCCTGTCGCATTCTCTTACGTTCATAAGTTCCCATATATGGTCCTCCCCAACATTTGCAACGACACGACGGACAGCAGAAAGAGTAATCATCTCTGTATCTGAGAAGAACATATGCCCACGGACGAGCTTGTTCACCAGGTCACATGTTTTCTTTGGGTACTTTAGTCTATCCATTATTTGTTTTGTAATTCTGGCCCCTATCACTTCATGACCATAGAAAGTGTATTCCTTCTTGGTTCCTACCCTTCTCGATCTAGGCTTGCCTATATCGTGGAAGAGAGCAGCGAGGCGAATTTCCAGAGACCACCCTTTTTTAGCTGCATGGTCGAGGGCATGAAGTAAATGCTCCCAGACATCGTATATATGTGCACCCTTCTGTTCACACCCTATACCCTCTTCGAGTTCGGGAATTATATACTGAAGAAGTCCAAGTTTATGAATTAATCCCATCCCCGCTACTGGATTTTGAGATTCTATAATCTTTGTGAATTCATCACGAATTCTTTCAAAAGATATGTTTTTAATTAAAGCCGAGTTGTCTAGGATAGCCTGCATTGTGTCATAAGACATAGCAAAATCAAGCTGAACAGAGAATCTGATGGCACGGAGCATGCGAAGTGCGTCTTCTTGGAATCTATCATTGGGGCTCCCTACTGCTCTAACTACTTTGTCCTTTATATCATCCTGTCCGTTATAAAGGTCAACAATATGTCCTTTTGATAGACTATAAGCCAGAGCGTTTATTGTAAAATCACGTCTTTTTAGATCGTCTTCTAGATTATCACTATAATTTACTTCATCTGGGTGGCGAAAATCACTATATTTTGCTTCAGTTCTATATGGTGTAACCTCCAAAATATGATATTTTGTGTTATCAAGTGTTACACATGTAACACTTTCTTCCTTTTCTGTTGTCGTTGAACCTTTAGACGGATTTGTTACACGTGTAACCTCATCAATAGGAATAGATACCCCTACAGTGCCAAACTTGTTCTCGTATATGGTTTTTTCAAATAGTCCAATTATTTGTTCTGGTTTTGCATTGGTAGTGATGTCCCAATCCTTTGGTCCCCTTTCTAATATTAGATCTCTTACACAGCCACCCACAAGAAAAGCTTCAAAACCGGCCTTTTCGAGCGTTTCAGTTACACGTGTAACGTATTCTGGTATTTTTGACTTATCTATAGTTAGAATATTAGCCATAAAGTATTTTGTTATTTTTGTGTGCGGCGTAGGAGAATCGAACTCCTATCTCATCCTTGGCAAGGACGTGTTTTACCACTAAACTAACACCGCATATTTATAACTGATAGTTATTATAGTATTTTTATTAATTTAATGCAATTTAATAATTGTCATACAAATAAAGGATATTTTGTAATGAGTTGCAAATGATGTATAATAAAAATAAAAAATGCACCCGTAGTGAAATGGATATCATATCTGCCTTCGAAGCAGACGTTCCAAGTTCGAATCTTGGCGGGTGCACAAATCAACAATTAAAAGGATTTAATTGGTTATGACGAGCCGCACGTAAGTCATTCTGCTGAATGAGGGTCGCGAGATTTTTCAGTCAAGAAAAATACTTGTGACCATAAATCAATTAATAAATATTACAATGCTCTTTTGTTTGATATATAGGACGACCTTTATCCGTCTCTTATCCACACCTAAAACCCTTAATTTATAACAAAACTGTGTATAACTATGTGCGTATTGTGTATAAAGGACAGTTGTGCACATAGATATTCAATAAGACTTGTCGTTTATTTTGTCCAGTATGGCTTGATATATAAAGGTATATTATAAAATACAGATAAATGGTTTGGTTTTGTCTATTAATGTCTTAAAATCGTTTCACGTGAAACGATTTGATCAAAAGAATCATAATCGTTACACATGTAACAGGAATGGAATGAATCCCGTTAGAAGCCTCGGTCACGGTTTGTATGAGTAAGTTTGTTTGATTAATAAATATAATAAGCAGAAAATAGGTTGATAAATAAACAATAACGACCGAGACCTGCTTCTAACGGGATGAAGAATTTTACTTCAAAATCTCAAAAAATAGGAGAATTAGGGGAAGAAGTAGCTTGTGAATATCTCATGAAGCATGGTTTTGCTATATTAGAGAGAAATTATACGAAGAAATGGGGAGAGATTGATATTATTGCCCAGAAAGGGGAGAAAAGGTACTTTATTGAGGTGAAGTCTACTAGTGTTTCATCCCTTGATTATATTATGAATAATGACAATGAAGGGGAGTATAAGACAAAAAGACCAGAAGAAAATATGCATCCATGGAAGCTAAAGAGGTTGCGAAGAATAGTGGAAACCTATTTAATACACAAAAGACTAGGATATGTAGAATGGCAGTTTGATCTGCTTGTGGTTTATCTAGATATGGATAAAAGACAGGCCAGGGTAAAGGTTGTAGACAATGTGATACTTTAGAGAATGCAAAAAAGGGGACAGTGAGAACACTTGTTGCTCCTTACGCCGTAGGCGATTTAGATAAATCGCAGTTTCAGTACACCATTTCTATTTGTGAGTACACTCACAGGGAAAAGATTTTCGACTCCCTTACGCTTCGTCCGTAGGGACGGGTGAGTCTTTCTCTACGAGAACAGTATACCTTTTCAGGGACCGTGAGTACACTTGTCGACCCTTACAGGGTCAGTACACCTTTTCCGTTCGTGAGTACACTCACAGGGAAAAGGTTTTCGACTCCCTTACGCTTCGTCCGTAGGGACGAAGCTATCCCGCACAAAAAAACCAGCTAATGCTGGTATTTTTTTTGTGCGGGATAAGGGAGTCGAACCCTTCACCACAGTTTGGAAAACTGTTATTTTACCGATAAACTAATCCCGCAAATATTTAACTAATATACACTATTTTTGATTTTAATTCAATATGGGGGGGGTAATACAACTGGAATTTATTTATTATATAGGTTATAGATCGCCGGGACTATGCGTACACTTTTGGGGGCTTAGGGGAATATGCGCCAGGACCGCGAGTACGCTTTTCGAAACTTACAGTTTCAGTACACCTTTTCCATTCGTGATTACACTCATATGGAAAAGGTTTTCGAATCCCGGACGTTCCAAGCTCAAGCTTGGAACTCGCCCCGACAATTAATAAAAGCCTCCTCGCGGAAGCTTTTATTAATTGTCGGGGCGCCGGGATTCGAACCCGGAGTCGCCTGTTCCCAAAACAGGAATGTTAGCCGTTACACTACACCCCGATATAACTATCTTATATTAGCATATTTTATGATAATTACAATTTTATCCAATAACGTTTCTACTTGCAAGTCGTTTGCATTTGTGATAATATCAATATATGTTAAATAAAAAGCCTCAGAATTTTGATTTTAAAAAGTTATTAAAAGATAATAAATATATAATAACACCAACCAGGCTGGCTGTAATAGAAACTTTTTGCAAAAACAACAGGCCAATTGGAGCTGAGTTCATTTGTAAGAAATTGAATGGGAAAATAAATGAAGCCACAGTCTATCGTACACTATCTTCTTTTGAAAAGAGTGGTATCTTAAGAAAAGTTGATTTAAGAAAAGATTCGACATATTTTGAACTTAATAATGACCACCATCATCATATAGTTTGCACTAAATGTGGTGAGATAGAAGATTTTAAGGAAAATATAGAAATAGAGAAATTATTAAAAAAAGTAGTAGTCGATTCGAAGAAATTTAAAAGCATAGAAGAACATTCTTTAGAGCTATTTGGCCTCTGTAGAGTTTGTAATTAATTATTTATGATCAACTATATATATGGTTTTATTGGAGTTTTTATTGTAAGTCTAGTTTCACTCGTAGGTGTTTTCTCTTTATCTATGAGGGCAGATATATTAAAAAAGTATATTAATTTTTTTATTAGTCTCGCTATTGGGGCACTTTTGGGGGATGCTTTTATTCATATAATTCCAGAAGCATTTGAATCAGGAGTACTTGGTGTGGAAACCGTAAGCATCCTTATAATATCGGGCATACTTTTATTTTTTATAGTTGAGAAGTTTGTTCATTGGCACCATCATGGAGAAGATAAAGATGAGGATCATATACATCCAGTAGGGAAGCTAATTTTATTCACTGATGGATTTCATAATCTTATTGATGGAGCAATTATCGGCGCAAGCTTCCTTGTGAGTGTTCCTATTGGTGTTGCGACAACAATTGCAGTAATACTTCATGAAATTCCACAAGAGATAGGGGATTTTGCTGTTCTTGTACACGCAGGTTATACAAAGAAAAGAGCTTTGTGGCTCAACTTTCTTTCTGCTCTTGCTTCAGTAGTAGGACTTATAATTGTATTTGTATTTGGGAATATCGTTGAAGGAGCAGCGTTATACTTTATACCAATTGCTGCTGGAGGATTTATATATATAGCTGTAGCGGATCTTATACCAGAACTTCATAAAACAAAAAACATTAAACACTCAATAATACAAATATGTATTATAATGGCTGGTGTCTTATCAATGCTCGCGTTATTATCATTAGAGTAATTTGTCTTATTTAATCGAACGACAATAGAAAAACCACTCATAGATAGAATCGAGTGGTTTTTTCTTATATAAAAAATTGAGTGAACAATTTAAATATTTTCACAACAAGCGAGGATCGTATGAATGAGTATTCTCATTCATGACGTCCGAGCGAAGTTGGGATAAAAGTAATCTTTTACTTTACAGCTTCCTTAAGAGCCTTTGCTGCTCTAAACTTTGGAACTTTTGTTGCGGCAACTTTTACTTGCTCTCCAGTCTTAGGATTGCGAGCCATACGGGCTGCACGTGCCTTTACTGAAAAGATTCCGATTCCTGCTATTGATACTTCGCCTCCTTTTTTCAAAGTTGCAACGATAGCATCAAACATTGCATTCACAATTTCCTCAGCTTGTACTTTTGTACCGCCTACTTTTTCGTGAACTAATTCTACTAAAGCTTGTTTATTCATTTATTTTAGTTTCCTATTTTTACAAATAAGAATGCTAGCTAAATAATATTTCGACCGTTTGCAAACGATCCCTGAATGAACAGGTATAATATTATTATATACCAAGCTGATTTAAAAACAAGTGTTTTATGTGATTGACAAAATTAGTAAAATGTATCATTAAAAAATGCTTAAAAATTTATGAAAATAAATTTTTAAGCATTTTTATCTTAAATTATTAATCAGTAATTAATAATTAGTAATTATATTATCTTGCGTATTCAATAATTCGATTTTCTCTGATGACAGTAACTCTTATTTCACCAGGGTAGGTGAGCTCTTGTTCTATCTTCTTGGCTATATCACGGGCCATTTCTTTGGCTGCAACATCTCCGACTTTCTCTGGAGTAACAAATATACGGATTTCACGTCCAGCTGAGAGGGCATAAGACTTTTCTACTCCATCAAAGCTTGTAGCTAGAGCTTCTAGCTCTTGTAGTCGCTTGATATAGTTCTCTACACTATCACGGCGGGCTCCTGGACGGCCTCCTGATATATGGTCAGCAGTCTGAACGATTACTGACTCTATAGACTCATGAGGAGTATCGTCGTGGTGACTCTTCATTGCTGTGATTATACGTGGATCAGCCTTAAACTTCTGAAGTATACGGATACCAATGTCTATATGTGTACCTTGGACTTCGTGGTCGAGAGCTTTACCTATATCATGTACTAGAGCACCAGCTTTAGCTATCTGTACGTCTGCACCGAGCTCCTCTGCGAGCATACCAGCTATATGAGCCATCTCTATAGAGTGCTGGAGAACATTCTGTCCATATGAAGTACGGAAGTATAAGCGACCGACGATAGCACTAATGCGTGGGTCTAGATTAAAGATTCCACATTCATATACGGCTTGGTCACCCTTGTCTTTAATGATTTTATTGATATCTTCCTGGGCTTTAGCGACAACTTCTTCAATCTTTGCAGGCTGAATACGGCCATCTAATATAAGGTTCTCTAGAGCTAGGCGAGCTACTTGGCGACGAACTGGATCAAAAGATGATATTACGATAGCGCCTGGAGTCTCATCTATTATGAGCTCTACTCCCGAGGCTTTTTCAAAAGCACGAATATTTCGGCCTTCTTTACCAATAATCTTTCCTTTAATATCATCATTTGGAATATTGACTGAAGTTGTCATCATTTCACTTGCTGTGGAAGATGCCAAACGATTGATACTTGCGGAAAGAATATCCTTTGCGCGTCTATCTAGTTTCTCAGAATTGGATGTTTCCATCTTTTGCATTCTGACAAGTAAATCCTCCTCATATTTAACTTCAATATCTTTAAAAAGTATTTCCTTGGCATCTTCAGTGGAAAGGCGAGCTACTTTTTCAAGCTCTTTCTCTTTCTCTGCTTCCATGCCATCTACTCTTTCCTTAACTTTCTTTACTTCTTCTACTTTTAGCTTTATCTTTTCTACTTCTTTATCTATCTCGGTCTGGCGAGCGTCTAGTAGTTCGTCTTTCTTTATGAGACGATTCTCTGTATGCTTCCATTCTTCTTCTTTGACCTTTGTTTCTTTGTTTACCTCGGCAATGTGAGCCTCTCCCTTCTTCTTGGCCTCATCCACTACCTTCTGGGCGTCCTCTTTTGCTGCTAGCATTACCTTCTTGATCTCTAGTTCCATAGAACCCTTCTGACCTAGTGAGACAATGAGACGCAAATAATAAC
>CAINWY010000007.1 GCA_903854645.1 uncultured bacterium
ATATTTTGTAAAATAAGGGTGAGGGGGTTATAATGAATATATGAGCAACACAAAATCAAATTTCCTTAGTAAAAAGATTAACAATATTTTAATATATGGTAGTTGTTTCCTTGTTTTAATTTTACCAATTTTTTATCTTAAAACCTTTTATTCATATACTAGCCCTAAAACTTTTTTGTTTTATTTTCTTACAGAGATTCTTACCGCCTTTTGGATTTATGCCTTATTTATAGATAGCTCTTTTAGACTTCCAAAGAAAGTTTATTTGTATTTCACTCCTCTATTTTTGTATATTATATGGATGACTATTTCAGGTATTTTTGCTGTTGATCCATCTCTTTCCTTCTGGTCATCCATAGGTAGGGGGACGGGTCTTCTCACTTTGTACCATTCTCTACTATTTGGCTTGATAGTTGCTTCTTTGATAAAAAAGAATGGTATAGATTATTTATATAAATTTATAAATTGGTCAATTTTTGGAGGTTTTATATTGGCATTATCTGTTATATTTGGTAATCAAGGTTTTAATTTATTTGATTTTTTAAATGACAGTTCCGGTGGTGGATTGATGGGGAATTCTTCTTTTACTGCCGCCTATTTAATTTTTATTTTGGGATTTGGAGTTTTTATTTTGTTTTCTAAATCAAACGATGAAGGTAATAAATGGTGGCTAGGCACTATGATAGCAGTGATACTATTCTCTCCACTTTTTGTAAATATTTACGGGTTATTTTCAAGTGATGGAATTTTAGGAGTAGCAAGAGGAGCTACTCTTGGAATCATTGTGGCTATGTGTGTCGCAGTTGTGTTTTACTTTGCTTTATCAAAGAAGAAGGTATATCGGGCCTTTGGTATCTTTGGAATAATACTTGGTATAGCTATTTTCTCTATAAGCTGGATGCAATTGGTAAATCCAAGTACAAAGCTTCATCAGAAGTTTATTGAAGTCACTTCGAATAATCGTTTCGTATTTGAGGAAGTATCACATAGGTCCATAGAAGAGCATCCTTGGCTCGGTTTTGGGTATGAGAATTATCCTATATCTTTTCAGGAGAATCTAAATCCAAAGATGGCTTTGCCAGAGTACGGTTTTGAAGTTTGGGCAGATAGAGCTCACAATATTTACTATGATACAGGAGTCTCTGGTGGCTATCCGGCAATATTCTTTTATTCTATTTTTCTCACCTCTTTATTATATGGACTTTACAAATTGAAAGATAGTGAGAAGATCAATCATACTCAGGTGGCAATCCTTGGCGGATTGATAGTAGGTTATGTATTTCAGAATTTATTTGTCTTCGATTCAACTCTTTCTATTATGGCTCTATATGTTCTGGCGGGTATTATTTTTGCATCGTATGGTAGTTTAAATGAAGAAAAATCTACACCAAAAGAGTTTACTACTTTTACCAAAGATATACTTCCTATTTTGTTATCTATCCTTTGTTTGATATCACTCATTTTCTTTTCTATTAGACCATTTGGTAAAATAATGGACTATAATAAAGTTGCAAATATGCCGATGAATTTTCGTGGAGCCCATTATATTGAATTACTTGGAGGCTCATCTATAGGAGAGTCTTGGGACGTGAGTGAAATAGTTTCACGTATATATAAGCTATATAATGAAGACCCAGTAAAGATAAAGAATAATCCGGCACTGCTTTCTTATGCAAATGAAGACATAAAAGGTTTGATAGACTATGCAGAAAAAATTGCAGAAAAGAACAAGTATGATGCCCGTCTATACATTAGTCTAGTGTCTCTCTATAACACCTTAAACTATTTCAATGATAGCCCTTACGATCCTGTACTCGGAGACCATATATTTAAGATTTATGAACACTTAAAGACTATTTCACCAAAGAATCCATCTATCTATTGGTTGATGGCTCAGACATATATATGGAAGGCAGATTACAATGGAGTGGTGGATTCATACAAGAATGCGATAGCTATAGATCCTACTATCCCAGAGACGTATAGACTTCTCCTTAATTTTGCAAAGGGCACAAAGAATCAAAAATTATACGATGAAACATTAAAAAACGCCGAGATTAATATAAAAGATTTTAAAATAGACAGCAAGTAATAATACCTGTCCCGTCAGAAGTAGAGGTACATAGATAAAGTAATACATTATAAATTAAGAAAAGGTAATATATTTATTTCAAAATGATAATCATAATTAAATTCTAATGGGATGAAAAACACAACAAATTATAAATTTAATAAATTAGCAAATCTAGGCCTATATAAAAAGACCGAGATGAGCTTCTAATGGGATGAATAACCCAAAAGAAAAGTTTTTGAAATATGGTATTTTATTTGTCATATTTTTCACGCCAATAGTTTTCTTCTCTAGCTTAATATTGCCATATTCTACTTCGCATACCTTCTTCTTTTATGGTGTAGCAAATATTCTTTTGGAGTTTTGGCTATACTTTGTGATTACAGACGAGGATTTCAGGATTGATAAAAGATTATTCTATATTTTTATACCATTATTGCTATATATCCTCTGGATAAGTTTGGCAGGATTCCTAGCCATGGATAGGTCTCTTTCTCTTTGGTCATCATTATCTAGGGGGACAGGGCTCCTCACTCTGTACTATTCTACGGGCATAGCTTTTCTGATAGCAGCATTAGTGAAAAAAAATGGCAAGATATATCTGAATCAAATCCTGAAATTTTTCATGATTTCATCTTTTATTCTATCTATTTCTGTATGGCTGGGGAGTGAGGGATTCAAGCTGCCATTTGGAGTGCTTCAAAGGTCTGGGGGAGGTGGTTTAATGGGGAACTCTTCTTTAATGGCAGCATTTTTAATCTTTTCAATTTTTATAGGTATTTACTTATTGTTTGAGGAAAAGATAACAAATAGATGGAAGATATTTGTAGCTGTTACCATGGGGTCTATCATCTTCTCTCCACTTTTTATAAATATTTATGGGCTATTTAGTCACCACAATTTATTGGGCTCTGCTAGAGGGGCATTACTAGGTATCATAATTGGGGTAGGATTTTCATTCATTGGCTATTTGTCTATTTCAAAGAACAGGATGGTGAAGATTTTTGGATTGATAAGTATTTTACTATCATTAATTATTTTCTCTATAGGCTGGGTGAATTTGGTGAGGCACGATACATATATTCACAACAAGTTTGTGCAGGCTGCATCCGGTACTAGATTTATTTTTTGGGACATAGCACATACATCTATGGGCGAGCATCCATACTTTGGCTATGGGCCCGAGAATTACAGTATAGCCTTCCAGAAGAATTTCAATCCAAAGATATTTCTCTCCGGTAATACTCCCGAGGAATGGACGGACAAAGCTCATAATTTCTATTATGATATTGGAGTTTCTGGTGGCTATCCGGCTATTATACTGTATCTCGTTTTCATTCTGAGTATTTGTTATACCATATACAAACTTTGGAAAAGTAATAAAATTTCTAGAATTCAGGCGAGCGTTCTTTGGGGTCTACTAGTAGGCTATATATTCCAAAACTTATTCATATTTGATTCAGTTTCTTCTATAATGGCTTTATTTATGATCGCAGGTCTTTTTTATGGACTTCTTCTACACAATGGAGTAGAGGAGATTCTGGTAGATACATATAGCAAGCATCAGCTACTGAGAAATATATTAGGCCTACTAATATTGGTAATTTTCAGTATTTCTCTATATATTTTTTCTGTTGCTCCATTTAGCAAGGCCCATTTATTCTATAATATGACTCGGATGTCCATATCAGAGAGGACAGAGAATTATTACAAATTATTGATCGGTTCTCCTGTGGGTAATTCTTGGGATATGGGGCACTTTGCAGGTGTAGTATATGATGAATATTCTTCAAATATGACAGACAGGAAGAAAGATGTGAATAATCTAGAGGTTTACAAGGAGGACCTTTCCACTGGCATTCAAAGTTTCGAGAAAATCTCGAATATATATAAGAATGATTATAGACTAAAAATTAATATTATAAATCTTTATACGGCATATATGTATATTACAGACACGACGAGAGATCCATTCCTATCTGCTCACATTCTTGGTATTACAGGAGAGGCAGAAGCACTGTCTCCCACGAATCCTGAAGTTTCTTGGAGAAGAGGACAGATATATGTATGGCAAGGAGAAAAAGCTAAAGCAGAGTCCGAGTACAAGAAGGCTATTGCCATGGAGCCTAGCCTTCCTTACTCATATCAAATACTTTTAACTTTTGCAAAAGAAACAAAGAATCAAAAATTATACGATGAAACATTAAAAAACGCCGAGATTAAT
>CAINWY010000008.1 GCA_903854645.1 uncultured bacterium
CAGCGACTACTATTGATATTATTGTTTTTTTATTCATATTTTAAAAATTAAATATTGGTTTTATTAATCCTATTATGACCAAGCTGTTTAGCATATTCATTATAGCAAAAAGTATGACTATAAGCCCTGCTGATTTGAAGAAAATACCACTATTTTTACTATTTGTAATACTGAGAGAACTAAAGCTCACTAGTGCAAGAACTGGTAAAGTTCCTAGTGCAAAGCTGAACATTGTGAGAGCTCCACTCCAGAAGTTTCCTGTAGACAATGTGTATATTTGCATTGACTGAGTGAAGCCACACGGTAGGAAGAATGTCGCTATACCAACGAGTAGAGGAGTAAGTGTATGATTTATTTTAGAGATACTGAAGGCTCTTTTTGATATAAATTTTGGCATACCGATCTGGGCTCTTTTGGCAGAATCAAATATATTTAGAAGATTAATACCCATAATGAGCATAACTATGCCAATGAATAATCCCAATATAAATGCAGTGCTAGTGTTTAGTGTGAATACACTTCCTAATGAACCTATTACTCCACCTAAGATGAAGAAAGAGACAAGCCTACCTAAGTGAAAAAGTATCTGAGGCTTCACCTTGTCACCATCTTTAGCAAATGTAGCCGACATTGAGAGTACTAATCCACCAACCACAGCCATACAAGTAGAAAGAGAAGCGATAATACCAACAATGAAAGAAGTCCCATAAGTTACTTTTGATATGTTTATTAGATTTACTAATCCTATCTTTTGTAAAATAATAAATATAGTTATGAATAATATTGCTACAGGTATGGCCACTTTGAAATCTGACCATTTTCGATTTCTTTCTTCTTTTTCAACTGATAAGGTATAACCATGAGGCTTTAGTATTTGTGTTAAGTCATTTGCAATTTGCTCCTCGTTCTTATCTCCAAAGTCTCCTTCTATTTCGACAGAAGTATTTTTGAGACTTGATTTCACACTTGTAACATTTGGTAATTCTTTTAATTCACTTTCGGTTAGCATTACACACGCTTTACAATGCATACCATTTACATGGAAAATATATTTTTGATTCATATTATTTTAATTTCCGATTTTGCGAAATCGTGTCTCGTAACCGTCCATTAAACGAGACGCTAGTTTTTAATCTTAGAGAATTCCCAACGACTGAGACACTTGATAATGCCATCGCCATGCCTGCAAATACAGGATTCAATACTATCCCCCAAATAGGGTATAGGAGTCCTGCTGCCACTGGAATCCCTATTATATTGTAGATGAAAGCCCAAAACAAGTTTTGCTTGATTGTACGCATTGTACTTTTTGATAAATCTATTGCTTGTGAGATTTTATTTATATCACCATGAAGGAGCGCTATACCTGCACTCTCTATAGCTATATCAGAACCTGTAGCCATTGCTATACCTACATTTGCCTGTGTCAGTGCAGGGGCATCATTTATACCATCACCTGCCATTGCAACCATATGGCCTTCATCCTGGAGGGATTTTATTTTTCCTGTCTTTTCGCTAGGAAGCACTTCAGAAAAGACACTATCAATGTTCACTTCTTTTGCTATATATGTTGCGGCAAGATGGTTGTCTCCAGTTAGCATTATGACTTTGATTCCTTTTTTATGAAGTTTATTTATTGCTTCTTTTGCAGTGTCTTTTATCGTATCACTCAACGCTATTAATCCTATTTTATTATTATCAACTTCTACTATTACAACGGTTTTGCCTTGCTCCTGTAATTTTCTTAAGTCTTCATTTTTTTCTTCTTTGATTGGTTTGTGAATATAGATATTTTTATTTTCTATTTTGGCTTTTACACCTACTCCTTCTAATGAAGTGAAGTCCGTTACATTTACGAGAATTATATTTTTTAAAATAGCACTTTCTGCTATAGCCTCTGCGAGAGGGTGCTCGGAGAGCTTCTCTACGCTACCAGCAAATTTTAAAATATCACTTTCGGAATATATTTTATCTAGGACTATTATATCCGTTACTTCTGGTTTTCCTTTTGTAATAGTTCCTGTTTTGTCTAATACTATGGTATCTACCTTACTAAGTAATTCTAAACTCTCTGCGTTTTTAATAAGTATTCCATGCTCTGCCCCAAGGCCTACTCCGACGATGATTGCAGTAGGAGTAGCCAGCCCTAGGGCACAAGGGCACGCTATTACAAGAATTCCTACAAATGAAAGTATTCCATATGATACAGCAACAGATTGACCTAATATAGGAATTCCAACGAGAATCCAAATAAGGAGAGTCACTATAGAGATGATAAGGACTATTGGCACAAACACACTGGATATCCTATCAGCCATTGCCTGTATTGGAGCCTTGCTGCCTTGAGCCTCTTCTACCATTCTTATTATTTGAGCAAGCATTGTTTCACCTCCCACTTTTGTAGCCTCGATACGGATATTCCCTTGTTTGTTTATTGTAGCTCCGATCACTATGTCTCCCACTATTTTGTCCACTGGGATAGACTCACCAGTAATCATACTTTCATCAATAGAAGTATTGCCTTCGATTATTCTTCCGTCTACGGGAATCTTGGCTCCCGGTTTTACAATTATAACGTCACCAATTATTACATCATTTATAGAGATTTCTATTTCTTTGCCATCACGTATAACCAATGCAGTTTTAGCTTGTAATTCTAATAACTTTTCTATCGCCTCACCAGTTCTTTGTTTTGAGCGAGCTTCTAGGTATTTACCTAAAGTTATGAATCCGATAACTACTATGACGACATCAAAATATGTATAGTCTGGTAACTTCATCAGTATTCTAATCTGTGGGAAGAGAGTAATAACACTGCTATATATGTATGCTGTCGACGTACCTATTCCTATGAGAGTATCCATATTGGCCACCCTGTATTTTATGAATCGAACTACACCTATTAGGAATGGTCTACCAATCCAGAAAATAACGATAGTAGCAAGTATCATAGAAATTATATTTAATAATTCCATTTGAATAGGAAGATTCGGAATAAATGAGAGAGTTTTAGAACCTATATCCCACATCATTATAAAAAATATAAATAATGAGAGTGGCAATACAAATTGCATTTTTGCTTTTTGTTCGCTAAGCTCTTTTTCATTTTCGATCTTTGATTGGTTTAACCCTAGATGCTCACTATGATCCATACCTTGCATTTTCATATGCTCCCCTAGGCTCATATTAGACATATCGTCACTTTTAATCTGTTTATCACTCGTATCGTACATAGAGTAACCGAGCTTCTCGATTTCGTTGTTCATCACACTCAAATCAATTGGATTATCCTTGAAATTGATATTTGCTTTTTCTGTAGCAAAGTTTACATTTACATTTTTAATACCATCGAGTTTAGATATTTTCTTTGTAATGATAGCGGAGCAGCTAGCACAGTGCATACCTTTTATATTGTAAATTTTTGTAGCCATATAGTTTATATATTATAC
>CAINWY010000009.1 GCA_903854645.1 uncultured bacterium
ATTCTGACAAGTAAATCCTCCTCATATTTAACTTCAATATCTTTAAAAAGTATTTCCTTGGCATCTTCAGTGGAAAGGCGAGCTACTTTTTCAAGCTCTTTCTCTTTCTCTGCTTCCATACCATCTACTCTTTCTTTGACTTTCTTTACTTCTTCTACTTTTAGCTTTATCTTTTCTACTTCTTTGTCTATTTCCGTCTGGCGAGCATCTAGTAGCTCGTCTTTCTTTATGAGACGATTTTCTGTATGCTTCCATTCCTCTTCTTTGACCTTTGTTTCCTTGTTGACCTCAGCCAGGTGAGACTCTCCCTTCTTTTTGGCCTCATCTATAACCTTCTGTGCGTCCTCTTTTGCGGCCAGCATTACCTTCTTGATCTCGAGTTCCATAGAACCCTTCTGACCAAGTGAGACAATGAGACGCAAATAATAACCGATACCAGCTCCTACTAGTAGGGCGGATACTCCGGCTATGATCATTATTATTGTTATACTCATACGACTTTTTTGTCGCATTTCCAACACAGGATAAACCCTTGTATTATAAAGGTTTAAATTTGAACAAGTATGATTAGTTTAGAACGATTTCCTCTCCAAAGTCTTGAGTTCATAATTAAGTATAGATGTCGTCACTGCATTAAAAAAGCGAACATTTAAATAAAAAACTTTTAAATTTCGATATTTTCATAATACTCCAAAAACGAACTTTTGTCTAGGAATATATAAAAAAGTTCAAAATAGCTTCTCTCAGAGGGTCCGGATAAATTTCTACTGAAATTTTCCTCATTGCTCGGGCCGTCGCCCTTGCGCGTGCCCCTCTGATAGAACTATTTTGAACTTTTTCTTGAGATACAGTTTTACTTTTTTGGTTTGGAGATGATGTCGTCCACAATGCCGTACTTCTTGGCTTCATCACTGGTCATCCAATAGTCGCGGTCGGAGTCACGCTCCACTTGGTCCATCTTTTTGTTTGTATTGGCTGCGAGAATCTTGTTCAAGTTGTCTTTGGTTCGTAGAATGTGCTTGGCATTTATGGCTATGTCACTTGCTTGGCCCTCGGTGCCACCCATAACTTGGTGGATCATTACCTCAGAATTAGGAAGCGAGAATCTTTTGCCCTTTTTACCAGAGGAAAGGATCAAAGCCCCCATAGAAGCTGCTATTCCTACGCATATGGTAGAAACATCACTTTTGATAAAGTGCATAGTATCTATGATAGCGAGTCCTGCTGTGACTGAGCCTCCTGGGGAGTTGATATAAAGACTGATGTCCTTCTTTGAATCTACATTATCTAAATAAAGAAGCTGGGCAATGATAAGGTTTGCGGTGTGATCATCTATACCACCACCGAGGAAGATGATGCGATCATTTAATAGGCGAGAGTATATGTCATAAGCTCTTTCGCCAAACTGGGACTTTTCAATAACTGTTGGTATAAGCATAAATTAGTGATTAGTGACTAGGTTCTAGTGACTAGTAAATTAAAATTGGTAACAGTTAGAGTATAACAATATTAGTCTTTTTTGACAAAAGACGAAAATAGACTTATTGGTGAGTATTTTCAGTAAAGTTTTACTAAAAAGAGTATAATAACCATAATTAACCTATTGCTCATTTATATTATTAAATTGTATTTTATGGAAAAAATAAAGGTACGTTATTATGGTGAAATTTGGGAATCTAAAATCTTTATGAATAAGACTATATATAAAAATGTTGTTGCAAATTTTAATAATTGCAAGATAACGATTACCCGAAATGGAGCGACACTAAATGTTTATTTGAGATTAGTTGAGTTTTTAAATTAAAAAGAAAGGAGAAAAAAGTGATTAAGAACAAAATTTTATTCATGTTTAGTTTTTTGTTTAATCTAATAAACAAGAAAGAAGACGCAAGTCTTAAAATTCCAGATGACTGGAGAGCGGTGAGAGATGTTGACTTGCTTGATATTGATGTATCTTTAATAAAGATTCATAAAATACAAAGTTTATCAGATTCTATTACAACCTCAGGTGTTTTTGAACAAGTTATCGGAGAGTACCAGTTGGGTCTAAAAAGTTTGAATTACCTTTTTTTGAATCAATCAATGATTCCTGAAGAGTGTAAAAGTAAAACGACATTATTTCTCGGAACTATATGTGTTGATAAAGAGAACCGCCTTTGGGTTCCTAAATTATATCATTTAGTTTTTCAAAAAGAATGGCGTATGTCGTTCTTTTGTTTATCAGTTGATAGAATTAGTTGTAAAAGTGACATTATTTTACTATCTGATTTTTCCAAAAATTAAACAGCCTTACAAATTTAATTTGTAAGGCTGTTTTTGTTTCACATTATTTTATTGTTGTTCTAAGAATGTAAAAACTTTTTCATTCTCTATCATTTGTTCCACATATGCACGGGCACGTGATGGATCTGCATCTTTGTACATTTCTGTAATCTTTGTAACATCAGCCATTATTTCCTCTTCTGTTGGGGCAAGCTTCTCTTTTTCTGAAATTGAATGGATAATTACTTGTAGTTTCGCACGTTTCTCTGCATCCACTTTCCATTCATTTCTTAGGTCTACTTCTGTTTTACCTATTTGCTTCAAGTAATCCTCAAGTTTAAGTCCTGCATTGGTGATATCTGCCTCTAAACGGTAAAGCATTTTGTCTGTTTCACTTGAGATTAATATCTCAGGTATTTCTCCCTCTGATTGTTTCACCAATTCTTCTACTATGGATAAACGAATCTTGTCCTTTGCTTCTGTGACTTTTTCAATCTTCATATTGCTTCGAATTTTATCCTTAAAACTTTCCGCTGTAGCAAAGTCACCGAAAGTTTTAACGAATTCGTCATTAAATTCTGGGTATTCACTTTCTGGTATCTCGGGATGAGCTGCCTTGTGTTCCTCTTCAGTCATATGTTCGTGTCCCTCGTGACTTGCACCACGAGCTTGCTCTGCACGCATTTTACGTAGATCAAGAATTACTTTTTCTACTTCCTTTTCGTCTATTACTACTTCCTTTTTGTTTTCCTCTTTTGCATTCTCTGCCATAGCTAACTTCTTGTAATCAGCCAGCTTCATTTCAGGCATTATTGCTGTAACAATTTTAAATTCTAAATCTGAACCTTTTGCGATTTTTGTGATTGCTATTTGTGGACGGCCGATGGCATCTATCTTGTTCTCTTCCAGCATTTTGATGTAATTCTCTTGGAGTGCAGCCTCTGCCATCTCCTCTAGGAGCATCATTTCATTGGTATTCTCTTTAATGATAGCAACCGGAGCCTTTCCCTTACGAAAACCTGGGAGTTCCATCCTCTCACCTATCCTCTCAAGTGCCTTTTCTTCATATTTCTCAATCTCTGCCCATTCCAAAACACCTGAAATTTCTACCTCACTTTTATCTAAATTTTTGATACTTGTTTTCATAGTTTCCTCATCTTATACTAAAAACGAAATATTTTCAAATTAAACAAAAGTGCCCCGCAATTTCTGCTTCTTTTCTTTCTTGGATTAAGCGACTTAAACCATCAAAATATTGGTAAGTATCAA
>CAINWY010000010.1 GCA_903854645.1 uncultured bacterium
AGAAACGAGAATAGATGATAATCCTGCAGCTGTTCCCGATGTATTTTGATTGAGGGTTGGTATATCTGCTGCTACAATTGCACGTAGAGAAGGAACTCCGGTTGTTCCATTTGGAGTAGCCCAGAAAAGATTTGCGGTTCCTGGTGCAACAGTTGATGAATAAAGTGAGTTCGCAGAATTGTCGCCGGTGTTTGTTCCAGAAAGAGTTATTCCACTATCTTTAATAATTTTACCACTTACTCCACTGAAAAATACAACATTATTATTTGCTGAAATTACGGGACCATTTACATCCCCTCCCACTCCTGAAAGTGAAAGATCACCACTTCCAAGTAATGTAAAACCATTAATTGTTTTTATGTTTGTTGCAGATATAAGAAGTGGTTGTGAAGACACCGTGCAATTTGTTTCCCCCGGTGGACATTCTGGGTCAAGCTTTGCACCAGGAGCATACGGAATAGCAATAGCAAAAATATTTGCATATGCTCCGGAGAGCAAAATAAAGAAAAATATTGAGAGAATTTTAGGCCAATGATTCTTGAAAAATTGTGGTGTTAGAAATTTCATTAATATTAAAATTATCTTTGTTAAATAAGATTATAACAAAAATATCACTACTATATTTTAGCATAAAAAAAACTAAAATGATAATTATTTTAGTCTTTTTCTGTGTATAACTTTTTATTTTTAACAATCAATCATTACTGACTCTCCATTGGCTGGAGTATAAGCATCAATACCCAAATTATCTGCCAATTTTTGAGCTAAAAACATCGATGATTTAGGTTCTCCCATAAGCAAGAAGACCTTTTTTATTGTTTTTGCTGTATCTTCTACAAATTGAACCAAATGATCAGAATCTTTGTGTCCAGAGTATCCACTTATTATCGCTACATGAGCTTTTATGCGAATCTCTTCTCCCATTATATGAAGTTTTTTTACTCCATTCTCAATGGAACGTCCGAGAGTTCCCACAGACTGATAACCGATGAGTAAAATTGTATTATTTTGATATGGGAGATAATTCTTTTCATGATGCAGTATGCGTCCCCCACTACTCATACCACTACCTGCCATAATAATTTTTGGTGGAGCTACGTTTAGAATTGCTTTTGATTCTTCTGTGTCATTGGTCATTTTTAAACCAATAAAATTAAAAATATCATCACCACCTTTTATTATATGTAAAGCTGTGGGATTAAAATATTTTTCATACTTTGTATAAACAGCAGTAAGTTTAATAGCCAAAGGAGAGTCTAAAAAAATAGGCATACGGGGAATGAGCTTTCCTTCTACTAGTGTGTCTATTTCGTATAGTAATTCTTGTGTACGCTCTAGTGAAAAAACTGGAATAATAAGTGTGCCATTTCTATTAAAATTCTCTTTAATGATGTCCATTAATTTGCTTCTTCTCTCATCTCTCTTTTCGTGATTTCTATCTCCATAACAAGATTCCATAAAAAGATAATCTGCATCCGTAATCTTTTCTGTATCACGAAGAAGTGGTGATGGTGAGTTACCTAGGTCGCCAGTAAAAATTATCTTCTTTCCATTATAAATGATTTCGAGCATTCCTGAACCTAATATATGTCCAGAGTCTTTGTATGAGAATTGAAATCCATGATCTATGTTTAATTTCTGCCCATATTCTAATGTATCCCATAAACTAAGTGCTTTTTTAATATTCTCTTCCGTGTAAATATTTGCCAAATTATTTTCTGTGTCACGAGAAAGCAAGTGTGCTGTATCGGCAAGCATAATTTCTGTAATTTCTTTTGTAGGTATAGTAGAAATAATTTTTCCATTAAATCCATCTGCTATTAATTTGGGAATTCTACCAATATGATCGATGTGGCCATGAGTTATAAACAAAATATCGATAGTAGATGCGTCATAAATAAATGGCTCCCAGTTTTGATCCTCAGCTATTTTTTCTCCTTGAATTAAACCACAATCTACCAAGAATTTCTTGCCATTCCCCTCAATCAAAAAGTTGGCACCTGTAACAGTACCAGCACCTGAACAAAATGTGACTTTCAATTTTTTATCATTCTCCATATGGTTAGTATATCATAATTAGCTGAAAATAAAAAAAATAAAAGCAATTAGCCCGTATAGATTTTTTAGAATAGTCCCCAAGAAGGAGCTTGGGAGGCTGTCGAGACGAGCACGAGAAATTTTTTACCAAAAAAATATCCGTGTCCTTCGCGGGGAGCTATATAAAAAATCTAAAAAACCAAATTTATAAGATTAAAAACAAAAAATCCTTTCAAAAAAATGAAAGAATCGTTTGTTAGGACTATCCGAAAGGTATTACCATAGCGTAATGCTAAGTGGGACTAAGGATGAAGCAGATTTGTTAACATAATTTGTATACAGCACTGTTTCAAAACTATTTAGTCCCCTAAAAAATTGTTCTAGGTAACAAAATTCAAATAACCCTACTTAAAGTATACTCACGACAAAGATGAATGCAAGCAAATTTACAAATAAACACACTTTTGACAAATTTTCAATAAAGATTCTTAGTTTAAATTTCAAAATTTTGTAATTTTTCCATATATTTCACTATAGAATCATCATTTATATCTTCGGGTTTAATTTTCGAGTTAGCAAAAATCTGTTCTTCTGTTTCTATCATATTTTTCATAAAAATTGTTCTCTCATCTTCAGTAAATGAATGAGGGTGATCTTTGTATCTTTCTTTTGCTTCAATATTTCTATCATCCATAGAAACGACACCATGTGGAGTCACACGATTATCAGCATAAAGGCAAATCTTTTTACCAAAATCATTATCTTTGGATATTTTTTCTACATGAGATGCATCTATTGAATTGATTAAATCATAAACATACTCAGACACGCCAAGCTCTCTTGATATAAGGAGACTGGCAATATGTTCATCCTGCCCGTATTTATTTATATAATCATCTTTAACTTTCTTCCAATGCTCCATTCCTTCGGGCTCATTTTCATTTGGGAAATGATCTAGTTTGAATTTGATAATATTCCCCATATCATGCAAAAGGCACGCTTTTACAACACTTTCCTCGTCAATTTGCGTATCGAGGGATTCCAATATCTCCATAGCTACAGCTGCCACGCGCATCTGGTGCATTGCTAGGTTTGGCATTATTTTATATTCTTTATATATTTCTAATATATTTCT
>CAINWY010000011.1 GCA_903854645.1 uncultured bacterium
TATCTAAATTTTTATTAATTTGTATTCTTCACCCATATCATTTACTTCGTATCCAAATTCCTTAATCTTTTCCCTTAATTCATCACTTTTAGACCAGTCTTTATTCTTTCGAGCTAACAAGCGATCATTTGCAAGTTTGATTACTTCATCAGGGATACTTTCTTCCATTATTTTATTTAAACTTAAACCTAGAACTTTATCAAAATAAAGTATTGTAGCCAATTTGTCTTCATTTGAAATACCATATTTAAAAACTTCTCCCACCACCGCCATTGCTTTGCTCATATTTAGGTCATCATTTATAGATTCCAGAAATCTTTCTTTCAGTTCAGGATTTACATTTCCAATATCTTTACCTAAACTTTTAACTCTATTTATAAGATTAGTATATCCACTAACCGCAGAAGGTAATGTCTCTTCATTCCATTCCATTTGTTTGCGATAGTGAACTGAGTAAGTCGCATATCTATATACCAGTGGATTAATATTTTTATTTATAAACTCACTTTGGATTGTCAGAAAATTCCCTGTACTCTTAGCCATTTTCTCGCCATCTTTAAGATTAAGAAACTCTCCGTGCATCCAGTAATTTACCCAGGGCTTTTGACCTGAATATGCTTCACTTTGTGCCAGTTCATTGGTATGGTGAAGATTTATAAAATCTACTCCTCCTGCATGGATATCAAAATGAGTTCCTAAATATTTGATACTCATTGCTGAACACTCTATATGCCAGCCCGGGAAACCTACACCCCAAGGACTAACCCATTCCATTTGTCTTTTGATATCAATAGGGGAGAATTTCCATAATGCGAAATCTGTTGGATTCTTTTTTTCACTATTTACTTCAACTCGGGCTCCTTCTTTAAGGGAATCCAGATGCTGATGAGAAAGCTTGGTATAATCCTCTACCAAAGATGTATTAAAATAAATGCCATCACTTATTTTATAAGTAAAACCTTTATTTTCAAGCACTTTAATCATTTCTATTTGCTCCTTTATATTATCAGTCGCCTTGCAGAATATTTCAGGATAAATAATATTGAGGTGTGTCAAATCATCTTTAAATTTAATTGTATAGAATTCTGCTATTTCATATGCATTTTTATTTTCTTTCTTAGATTCATTTTCCATTTTATCCTCGCCCATATCACGATCACCAGTTAGGTGCCCAACATCTGTGATATTCATTACATGTTTTACTTTATAATTATTAAAAGATAATACACGCTTTAGCACATCTTCAAAAATGAAGGTACGTAAATTACCGATATGAGCATAATTATATACAGTGGGTCCACATGTATATAAGCCTACCTCACCGTTAGTAATTGGCTTGAATTCTTCCTTTTCTCTAGTTAGTGTATTGTATAATTTTAAAGCCATAAAAATATGATTGTTAATATGATTAATATAATAATATAGATATTGCGTTTCTTGATACTTTTGTTTTTTTCAACAATCTGCTTTTTGAGCTTCTCTATTAAATTATGATTGTGAGATAATTCTACTTCTCTATTTTTAAATAGATTTTTTAACAAATGAGCGAATAGTATTTTATTGCTATTTATATTTTCTATAGACACCATATCAATTTCAAATTCCTTTGAAAAGGTAGTAAATGCGGGCATTGGATCATCATGAATACTTATTACAAAACTATCATTTACTATAAAAGTAATCTTATTCTCAATAGAAACATAGATAAAATCATAAATTACTTCGAATTTATCTTCCTTATTCCTGTCATAAAGTTTTTCTTTTATTTGTAAAGGTACTGTATATAATGAAAGAATATGTTCTATTTCGTTATCAGTAGCAGCTTCCAGATCTAACCAATTTAGGTCTTTATGATTGTATTTTGATATCATATTTATTCATTATACAGCCCCTATTGCATTTTTGCCAACTTTTGTGTATTATGAGTCCTGTAGAAACCTATACATATAGGTATTTCTATAATATACAAATATATGGCTATAGCTAAAAAAACAACAAAAAAGGTAATAGGAGATAGCAAGGAATTCGCCGTTATTTTTACTGGCGGAAAGCAATACAAGGTTGCAGTTGGAGATGTACTTAAAATCGAGAAATTAGACGGTGAATTCAAAGTGGGAGACAAAATCATATTCGATAAAGTCCTTCTAGTGGATAATGGTGTAGATACTACGATTGGTACGCCTTATATTATAGGAGCAAAGGTTGAATCACTATTTCAAAAGGCTGGCAAACGTCCAACTGTTACAGTTGTTAAATACAAACAAAAAAGTAGATACCTTAAGAAAAATGGCCATCGCCAACCATACGTAGAAGTGAAAATTTCTTCAATTAAATAAATATTAAATAAATAAAACTCACATTAATTGTGAGTTTTATTTATTATGAACGATTTCTTAATGCATTCTTTATAGTTTCCGAGTCAGAGTATTCAAGTTCTGTACCAGTTGAAAGTCCTCGTCCAAGAGATACTATATTTAATTTTAATTTATCCTTTAGATGGGAAAGTATCTCCCTTAGATACATATCGGTATGTTCACCCTGAGGGTTAAGAGATAGTGCAATAATGATTTCTTTGAGATTTGATTCTTTATATTGAGCTTCAATATTTTTTAATAATTCCTTAGTTCTAACATAGTTTGGAGTATCCTTAGATACAATTGGGACCAAGCCACCCAATATAAAATACATTCCATTATAATTTCTACTTCTTTTAATATTTTCATAATCTGCATCCTTTTCAACAATTAGCAGGGAAGTTTTATCTGTTTTGGGATTACTACAAGTATCACAGAGTTGATCCTGCTTTGACTGAAAGAATAAAAAACAAGATGGACACTGATGAATAGTATTTTTTAAATCCAGTATCTTATCGCCAAGTTCTTTTACATAAATTGGATTCTTGTGAAGCAGGAAATACACAAAACGCTTGGCTTGACGTTCACCAATCCCTGGAAATTCTTTGAAATATTCTGATAATTTATTTATTGGGTCCATATGTATTTTAGCTGAATCAAAATATTGTTTTCTGAATTGGTTTGGCACCTCATCCGCCCTCATCCGAGGACCCTAAAAAAGAATATTTTGAAGTAGTTCTATTAAAATTGATCTATTGCGGTGCCTGAACCTGTAGATGAAAATTGGTGACCTCCAGACTTGTCTATTGAAACGAAGGTTGTCGTCTTCTCATCAAAGTATAAATCCACCTTACCAACTGGACCATTTCTGTGTTTTTCAATTAAAATTTCAGCAATATTTGTCTTCTCGCTTTCATCCTTTCCTTTGTCTTCTCTGTGGATAAACATAACGATATCGGCATCCTGCTCGATTGATCCAGAATCACGAAGGTCAGAAAGGCGCGGTCTACCACCACGAGATTCAACTGCACGAGAAAGCTGTGATAGGGCAATCACTGGTACGTCGAACTCTTTAGCAAGTGCTTTAAGAGAACGAGAAATCTCGGTCACCTGATTAACCATATTGTCGTAATTCTTTGAAGTAGACATAAGCTGTAGATAGTCCACTATAATGAGCCCTATGCCGTGCTCAGCACGAATACGACGGCATACAGAGCGCATACGGACTATAGAGTTACCAGCTAAATCATCAACGAATATAGGGGCCTTAGATAGACTATCAAGTGAATCACGAATCTTTGCAAACTCACTTTCGGCGGTTAGATTACCGGTACGCAAGTTCCATGCATTTACGCGTGACTGAGCTGCAAGCATACGATCTACTAATTGCTGAGTACTCATTTCAAGTGAAAAAATAACTGTTGGTGTACCATGATTTAGGGCTGCCTGACGAGCGATATCCAATGCTAAAGTTGTCTTACCCATAGATGGACGAGCCGCGAGAATAATAAGATCAGACTTTTGTAGACCAGAGAGATACTGATCGAGGTCATGGAAGCCAGTGGGGACTCCACGAAGCTCACCCTTGCTCTCATGTAATTTTTCAAGTCTTTCCCATGCTTCAGGTAAACTGTCTTTAAGTGAGGTGAAAGCGTGTCCAGACATATTATTATTGATTCCCATCATTCTTTTTTCTGCCTGATCAAGAACTTCGAAAACATCCTCAACTTCTTCTTTGAATCCCAGTTCTGAAATATCACTTCCTGCATCAATTATCTTTCTCAATAGATGCTTCTTGTTTACAATATCAGCATAGTATTTAATATTCGTAGAAGCTGGTACTGCATAAGTAAGCTCTGTTAGGTACACATTACCACCTACAGAATCAAGCATGCCTTTCTCTTTTAATTTATTAGAAAGAGAGAGGATATCAATAGGATCACCCTTACTCGAAAGTTCTTGCATTATCTTATATATAGAAGAATGTTTAGCCACATAAAAAGATGATTCATTTATAATGTCATTAATCTCGTGTATTGCTTGAGGACGAAGCATTATAGAACCTAAAACTGCTTTCTCAGAATCTATGTTCTGAGGAGGTATTCGAATGTTTAATTTTTTATCTGCCATGTTTCTCATTGTAGCATATAAAAAAATATGGCAAATCGACGAAATAGGATAACTCTGTGTGTAATATGTGCAAAACTCCTGTAAATTTGATATTATATACAGTATATGAAAAAACGTTTATTATCAGGAATTCAACCATCAGGTATTATCCATATTGGTAACTATTTTGGAGCCATAAAGCAATTTGTCGATATGCAAGATTCATATGATTCCTACATCTTTATAGCTGACTTCCATGCTATAACAACCATACAAAATAGGGATATTTTATCTAAAAATATTCTAGATGTAGCTATGGATTATCTAGCTTGTGGACTCGACCCCAATAAGGCCTGTCTATTCAAGCAATCCGATTTACCAGAGGTTACTGAGCTTGCTTGGTATTTCAACTGCCTCACAAGTATGCCTTATTTAGAGAGAGCGACAGCATATAAGGATGCGGGAATGAAGGCCAAAGATGTAAATGTGGGTCTTTTTGACTATCCTATACTTATGGCAGCTGATATATTAATTCAAGATGCTGATGTAGTTCCTGTAGGTTCAGACCAACAACAGCACGTTGAGTATGCACGTGATACTGCTATTAAATTCAATAATGCATTCGGAGAAACTTTTAAACTTCCAGAATCTCTAATAATAAAGGAGGTAGCTATTGTTCCCGGCATTGATGGCAGAAAGATGAGTAAAAGTTATGGTAATACTATCCCGTTGTTTGGTACTGATGAGGAAATACGCAAAGCGGTAATGGGAATAGTTACTGATTCAAAAGCTCCAAGTGATATCAAAGACCCAAATGAGTGTAACATTTTTTCAATTCACAAACTATTTTTGACAGGCAATGCATTAGAATCACTTAAAAAAAGATATACTGATGGTGGACTTGGTTATAAAGAATCAAAAGATATGTTATATGAAGAAATAATTTCTTTCATCAAGCCTATGCGTGAAAAAAGGGAATATTATCAAAATAATATCGACGAGGTAAAAAAGATATTGAGAGATGGTGGTGCAAAAGCTAAATTAAATATTAAAAATAAAATGGAACTTATTAGAAATAAAGTAGGAGTAAATCTATAATTTATGAAATATATCCATATATTATTAACAATTACATTAGGACCTATATATTGGCTTATAAATGTAATACATACAAAAACACAACAGTGGTATTTTTCCCAAAAGAAAAAGGACATAATTATTTGGTATTTATTTACACCTTTTTATTGGATTTTAGTAATAATAACCTTCATAATCTCTGTTCCATATGAATTTATTATTGCCCAGACTTCAAAGTTGCATTAATTATTAGTTTTATTATTTTATTTTTATGCGTACATACATTAAAGATTTGAAAGATTTTATTGGTTCGACTGTGAGTATTTCTGGGTGGGTGGATGTTCGTCGAGATCAAGGTAAGCTTGTATTTATGGATATGAGAGATATGACTGGATTAGTTCAAGGGGTTGTTTTACCAAACCACACTGAAGCAATGGATCAAATAAGGGAAGTCCGTACAGAATGGGTTCTAACTGTTACTGGAATCGTAAATAAAAGACCAGAAAGAAATATTAAAGAAGGAGTCTTAAATGGTGATATAGAACTAGAAATAACAGGAATTGAAATATTAAACAAAGCAAATACTCCAAACTTTGATGTCACATCAGATGGCAGAGAAATTGGTGAAGATATTCGTCTGACTTATCGATATCTCGATCTTAGACGACCTAGAATGCAAAAGAATATTCGTAATCGTCACAAGTTAGCAAAATTTGTAAGAGATTTCTTAGATAAAGAAAATTTTATAGAGATAGAAACTCCAATATTAACTAAATCTACACCGGAAGGAGCGCGTGATTATATTGTCCCATCTAGATTATATAAGGGTACTTTTTATGCACTTCCTCAGTCTCCACAACAATATAAACAACTACTAATGGCCTCTGGTATGGAAAAATATTTTCAAATTGCTAGATGTATGCGTGATGAAGATACACGCGGAGACCGTCAACCAGAATTTACACAGCTAGATATGGAGTTAAGTTTTGTTAATAAAGAAGATGTGATGGCTATTAATGAAAAATTACTTATTGAATTAGTTTCAAATCTATATCCACACAAAAAAATTCAAGAAATACCATTTCCTAGAATTTCATACAAAGATGCAATTGAAAAATATGGTAATGACAGGCCTGATGTTCGAAATGACAAAAATGATCCAGACTCGTTAGCTTTCTGTTGGGTTATAGATTTTCCATTTTTTGAGAGAACGGATAAATCAGATAATCCAAATACTGAGGGGGAATGGACCTTTACTCACAATCCTTTTTCTGAGCCCATTCCTGAACATAAATCCTGGGTACTGGAAAAAAAGAATCTTGCAGATGTATTGACTACACAATACGACATAACACTAAATGGATACGAAATTGGTGGAGGAAGTATTCGGGCACATGAAGCTGAAACATTACGTAAGGTGTTAAATATTATAGGACATAAAGATGATGATATAGATAAAAACTTCGGTCATATGTTAAATGCTTTCAAAACAGGCACACCGCCACATGGTGGCATTGCTTGGGGTTTTGACAGATTACTTATGTTGCTAGAAAATGAACCAAACATACGTGAAGTTATTGCTTTTCCAAAAACTGGTGAAGGTAAGGATTTAATGATGGAATCTCCATCATTAGTTTCAGATAAACAGCTTAAGGAATTAGGTATTAGTATAGATAAAAAATAATATGGATACAGAGGGTATTTCACCTAGTTACAAAGTTCATGCAGGATCATTTGAAGGTCCACTTGAAATTTTACTTTCTCTCATAGAGGCTAGGAAGCTTTTTGTAAATGAAATATCACTAGCAGATGTCACAAATGATTATATAGAATATGTAAAATCTCTGGCGGATGAGAATAGGAGCATAAACGATGTGTCATATTTCGTATTAATAGCTGCAACTCTTATTCTAATTAAATCAAAATCACTGCTCCCAAATCTGGCACTCACAGAAGATGAGACAGAGAAAATTGTTGATCTTGAAACCAGATTGAGATTGTATCAAGCTATTAAGAATGCAAGCGTAGATATCAAAAATAATTTTGGAGTAAAAATCATTTTTTCACCGTGTGATCGTATTTGGAGTGACCCGCTTTTTTCTCCTGACCCGCTTATAACAGTTGCAAATGTGGCAAATTCTATTAAAGATATTTTATCTCGTGCTCCCAAAAAAGAGGCCAAGCTTCCTGAAATCGAGATAAAGAAAATTATTAATATTGATCAAGTTATAAATAGCCTTACTGAAAGAATACAGTTAGCCATGAATATGTCATTCCGTGAATTTTCAAAAAGCCATGGAGCGGGGGATAAGGATGAAGCGAAAGTCCATGTTATTGTTTCGTTTCTAGCTATGTTAGAATTGGTAAGAGTTGGTTTAATAGATGTAATACAAAATGCATCATTTGGAGATATTGAGATGAATAAGCAAAATTTATCAACTAATGAAACCGCCAATCAGGCGATATAAAACATATGGCCATAGAATTAGAATCAAAAATCGAGGGATTACTTTTTTATAAAGGAGAAGATGTCACTATTAAAAAGCTGTCAGAACTTTTGAACGCCACCGAAACGGAGATAGAAGATGCACTAGAAAAACTTAAAATATCTCTTATAAATCGGGGAATTGTTCTCGTTCGAAAAGATGATAGCGTTGTCCTAGGCATTACAGGGGAACTTTCATCCATTATTGAATCCATTCGTAAGGAAGAAATTGCTAAAGAACTTTCAAAGGCATCATTAGAAACATTAACTATCGTTTTATACAAGAATGAAATATCCCGTAGTGAAATTGATTATATTCGTGGGGTAAATTCAAGCTTTATTCTTCGCAATTTACTAGTGCGTGGATTAGTTGAAAAGATAGTAGACCCAAAAGACACAAGACGTATGCTCTATAGGCCCACATTTGATACACTCTCTTATATGGGTATAACCTCAATAAAAGACCTTCCAAATTACGAGCAAACAGTTGCTTCATTAACAGGTGTAATAAATCAAAACGAGAACAATGACTAACTCAATTAAAATTTTTCTGCCCGCAATTATTAGCTTCATTATTGGCATACTCTTAACTCCAATCGCTACACATTATTTTTACAAATATAAAATGTGGAGAAGGGTATCACGAGACAATAATATTCCAAAACACGAAGTTTTGGGTTTTGCTAAAATTCACGATTCTATAGCAGAAACTTCAACACCACGTACTGGTGGTATGATAATTTGGATATCTGTTATTTTAACTGTTGCAATTGTTGCAATTATAGATTATTTATTTATGGGTAATCAATCA
>CAINWY010000012.1 GCA_903854645.1 uncultured bacterium
CATACGCCGTGGTACCAGACAATTAATAAAATAATTTCTGGCACAAGACATGGTCCGGACTGAGGAATGTTCGAGCGAAATTCCTTGTGGGGTAAGTTCCCACGCGCACGAATGGTGTAATGACTGGAGAACTGTCTCGAAGACCTGCTCGGTGAAAATACAATACCGGTGAAGATGCCGGTTACCTGCAGATAGACGAAAAGACCCTAGAAGCTTTACTGCAGCTTGATATTGAATGTATGGTTATTTTGCGTAGAATAGATGGGAGAGGTTTGATGTTTAGGGTTTCGGCCCTGATCTACTCGTCAGTGAAATACCATTCTTTGTGACTATATATTCTAATCTCTAAGGCAAAAACTTAGAGAAACAGTATCTGGTGGGTAGTTTTACTGGGGCGGTATCCTCCTAAAGAGTAACGGAGGAGTTTAAAGGTTAGCTAGGCGCGAATGGAAATCGTGCCGATAGTGTAATGGCACAAGCTAGCTTAACTGTAAGACGTACTTGTCGAGCAGATACGAAAGTAGAACATAGTGAACCGACATTTCGCATTAGATGCGGATGAAGATTAACGGATAAAAGCTACTCTAGGGATAACAGGCTAGTTCCGCCTAAGAGTTCATATCGACGGCGGAGTTCGGCACCTCGATGTCGGCTCACCTTATCCTGGTGGTGGAGAAGCTGCCAAGGGTTTAGCTGTTCGCTAATTAAAAAGGTACGCGAGCTGGGTTCAAACCGTTAAGTAATTAATTACGATTAATTTTTTAACAGTTTGAACCGTCGAGGAAAGTAAAGAAATATACGATATTTCTTTCAATGTTTTAATCTGAGAAAAAACCGTGTGCACTGTGGTGCACTCACGGCGGCATATAATTAATTTTGTATGAGAAATTCACTTATTTCGGTGAAATCCTATTGCGAAAGCAAGGACAATACCGAGGGAATAAGTAATTAACAATGACTAATTACCAATTACTAATTTAAATGCATTTTGTATTTAATTATTAATCAGTAATTATTAATTAGTAATTATTCTTGCCCGTAGAGACTAAATGTGAAATAGTTCATAATTTATTATGAATGAAAGTTATAGTCCGATCCCACAAGTAATTGTGGTTCGATCATTATTATTGAAACGCGATAATGGTAGAAGTAAAACATAGATGCGTGAGACAGGTTGGTCTCCTATCTACTGCAGGCGTTGATTCTTGAGAAGATTTGCTCCTAGTACGAGAGGACCGGAGTGAACTGACCTCTGGTGTGCGGGCTCTACTGCCAAGTGGACTGCCCGGTAGCTATGTCGGGAATGGATAACCTCTGAAAGCATCTAAGAGGGAAGCCAACTTTAAGATGAGGAATCGTTTGAGAAACCTGAGAGATGATCAGGTTGATAGGCACTAGGTGTACAGACAGTAATGTCTTTAGCCAAGGTGTACTAATCGTTCGATTCCTATTAGGAAATTTGAAAATCATTTTTACAATGAAATGAGGAGCATGTGGGTGAGTATTCTCACACACAATGTCCGAATGAATTGTAAGGTATTAATTTACCTTGTTGTGTTCTAGTCAGCATTCAGTTTTCAGGTATCATTTACCTGCTAAAATTTGTAAGAGTTTTAGTGGGGGATAGGTATTGAAAATAGAAGAAGTTGAAAGTTTTGTGTTGGTGATTCGATATGGTGGTCACACCTGTTCTCATTCCGAACACAGAAGTTAAGCACCGTTATGCCGATGATACTCCTTGTGGGGAAAGTAGGTAGTCGCCAGCACAAAGTTTTTAACTAACAAAAAACACCTAGAAATAGGTGTTTTTTGTAATTTTGACTTAAGAGTAAATATATGACATAATGTGTACAAATTTTAAAACTAAACAAGATGAAAGAGTTAACAATAATTGGTGCAGTTATTGGTGTTGTTATTGATATACCTCTAATAATTGGTATTTTAAAAGGGAAAATTAAGCAAAATTTTTTGACTTATTTCTTATGGGGGTTGCTCGATTTTATTGTATTTATGACAATAGTCTTTCAGCACGGTCAAAACTTTTGGCTTCCACTCTTCTATGCGATGGGATCAACCACAATTGCTATATTTCTTGTCTTTAAGGGACAATCTGAATGGTCTTTGGTTGAAACTATTGTAGTTGTTCTAATTCTTATCTGCCTATTTATTTGGTGGCAAATCGGTAGTAGAGCAGCAAATATTGTAGGCGTTATTGCTTTATGTATTGCTAGTATCCCGCAAATTATCTCTACCTTTAAAGATCCTCTTACTACGCCAACTGGAATATATCTTGTATATGCTTTAGCGGCCCTTCTTTCGTTTATCGGGGGAGAACATTGGAGTGTTGAAGATAAACTTTTTCCAGGTGGATCTTTGTTTTTGTCCATACTTTTGGCAATTTTATCTATGAGAAAAGGTAAAATTAATATTTAAAACAATTTTTTAGTTTTGGGTTAATGTATAATGTATTTGATAATATCAAATCCGCTTCATATTGAGGCGGATTTTTGCTATACTAAAAACATGACTTGGGCAGGACAAAGGAGGCTACAATATCTAGGGGGAATTTTCCTCGTTTTTCTTATTATTCTCTCTATATTTTTATATCCGATTATTTTCAAGAAACCTACATGTACAGACGGGGTGAAGAATGGTGATGAGATAGGCATAGATTGTGGAGGATCCTGTGCTCTTATGTGTTTTGATAAGACTTCCGATCCAGTTGTAATTTGGAGTAGAGCATTTCCTGTCCTCGGGAGTAACTATAACTTGGTAGCGTATGTAGAGAATCAAAACAAGAATTCTGGTATTGAAAATATTTCTTATCAGTTTCTCGTCTATGATGTAAATAATCGTATGATTGGAAGTAGACAAGGAAGAACCTTTGTACCACCCAATAAGCAGTTCGCTATATTTGAACCCACTTTTGATGTGGGCCTCAGCCAAGTGAAAAGTGTTACTTTTGAGTTTACTGAGCCCTTCATATGGGTGAAAAAAGAAGCTACCATAAATAATCTAGCCTTATTTGTAGACAAGATAGCTATGGGCGAAGACTTGAAAAGCCCTAGCCTCTCTGCAATTATAAAGAATGAATCCATATATGACATACCACCATTTGAAGTTATAGCAATTCTATACGACAAGGATCATAATGCGATAAATGCTTCTAAGACGATAAAGGATGGATTACTTAGCAATGAATCTCTTCCTGTTTTCTTTACATGGCCAATACCTCTCACTGGTACTCCTGTCATTAATGATGTATTAGTTTCAATTAATCCTTTTTCTATTTCCTTTTAATCCCGTTAGAAGCCGCGGTCGCAGCAACAATACAAAGATATGATTATTTTACAAACTAAAATTACTAATATAACTAGCAGTGTCGTCTATTTGACCGCGACCTGCTTCTAAACGGGATGAAAACGCGTCACCTGGGAATTGACTGGCTTCTTGTCTTTTTCATAATGCCGGTTCTTTTAGCTGGGCTTGTGACTATGAAATCTTTTACAGAGGCAACACCATATTTTTCTCATCAATTAATGTGGATTGGTATTTCTTTTGTCGCATTTTATATTTTGTCTTTTATTGATTTTCGATTTCTAAAAAGGACTGAGATATTGGTTACCATTTTTGGGTTTTTTTCTTTTCTATTAGTTTTACTTTTTATATTTGGTCATACCTCAAATGGCGCACAATCATGGTTCTCTGTTGGTGGATTTTCTTTTCAACCGTCAGATATGATGAAGCTGGTTGTTATCCTTATGCTTGCAAAGTATTTTTCCCGAAGACATGTGGAGATAGATAATTTCAAACATATTTTTATATCTGGGCTTTATGCTTTTATACCTTTTATACTTGTCTTTTTTCAGCCTGACTTTGGTAGTGCTATAATCATTCTTTTTATCTGGATTGGTATGACTCTTGTTTCTGGGATTTCACGTAAATATTTTTTATTAGTACTAGGTGCAGGACTTATAGCACTCACTTTTCTATGGTTTTTTGTTTTTCAAACATACCAAAAGGATAGAATAATAAATTTCGTGAATCCAATGAGTAACATTAGAGGCTCAGGCTACAATGTCTACCAGTCAACTATTGCTGTAGGATCAGGGCAGATTATGGGGAAGGGTGTAGGATTTGGCACTCAATCAAGATTAAAATTTCTTCCTGAATATCAGACAGACTTTATATTCGCGGCATTTGTAGAGGAGTGGGGTTTTGTAGGTGCTATGCTTTTGTTCCTGCTCTTCGGTCTTATTCTTTGGCGTATTTTACATATAGCACTACTTGGTGCGACGAATTTTGAGATACTTTATGGGGTGGGTCTTTCTATTTATTTTATGAGTCACTTTATAGTGAATATTGGTATGAATATTGGTATAATGCCAGTGACGGGGATAACTCTTCCTTTTATGAGTTATGGAGGATCGCATCTACTCACTGAATTCGTAGGGCTTGGAATATTGATGGGGATGAATAGGTATAGTCGAGTCGCACACCGCGACGACATGAAAAACGAGTTTTTAGGAATTTAAAACAATATGCAAATTATAGATGGGCGAAAAATTAAAGAAGAAATTTTAAACGAACTCAAAAATAAAGTAGAGGCCCTTCCTTTTCCTCCTATTTTCTGTGATATCTTGGTGGGGGATGATGCAGTCTCAGCTTCATATGTCCGTATCAAGGAGAGGGCCGCAGAGTCTATCGGGATCAAGTTCAAGGCTGCAACTTTCCCATCTAGTGTAACAACAGAAGAATTACTATATGAAATTGATAATTTAAATAGAGTGCCACTTCTCTGTGGTATTATAGTTCAGCTTCCACTACCAGCTCATATAGATAAGCAGGCTGTACTCGATGCCATAGATCCAAAGCTCGATGTGGACTGTTTGGGAAGTTATAATAATGATATATTTTACAATCAAGGAGGAGAGATAGGTTATCCGACGGCTCTTGCATGTATGAAGCTTCTAGATTCACTACATCTAAATTTAAAAGAAAAGAAGATTGTGGTTTTGGGTAGGGGAAAGCTTGTAGGCTTACCAGTGACACATATTTTAGAATCAAGAGGGCTGTCAGTTAGTGTTGTTCATAGCAAGACAGAAAATAGTAGTGAGATTATTTTAAGTGCAGATGTTATAATATCGGCTACAGGAAGAGGACATTCTATAACTGGAGATATGGTGAAAAAAGGTGTTGTCATAATAGACGCAGGTACATCTGAAGACAATGGGTCTGTAATAGGGGATGTAGATGTCCCGTCAGTAGAAGAAAAGGCTTCATTTGTAAGTCCTACACCTGGTGGAGTGGGGCCAGTGACGGTAGCAATGCTTTTAGAGAATGTTTACAAAGTGGCCAAGACTAAATTAGGTTCTAGTAAGTAGTTTCTAATGACTAGAAAATACAAATAATATGAATACAGAACTTTTTTATTTTTTTTATAATCTTTCAAATACACCTTTTATTGCAAAGGCTTCTTTATTTTTATCCTATCCATTTACATACGGGGTTATATTTATTTTATTTATCTGGGTGATTTTCTTTTCAAAAAGAAAAATGTTTAATTTATCTTTGCTATTTTTATCTTCTTTTTTCTCTTGGATAACAGCTGCAATTTTAAAGATTATTTTTCATGTAGATCGTCCATTTATCACAGAAGGAATAATCCCTTTATATAAAGAGACTGGATTATCGATGCCATCAGAGCATATGGCAGTTTTTTCAGCTATTGCTATCTCGATGTTCCTGATAGACAAGAGAGCCGGAGTATTATTTTCTATTATTGCGATATTTATAGGATTCTCTCGTATTATAATAGGAGTCCATTATCCTATAGATATACTAGCAGGCGCTATTGTGGGTTTAATTATTAGTCTTATTACAATTAAAATATTTAAAAAGATATGAATTTCATACACACCATAATTATCGGTATTGTCGAAGGCATTACTGAGTTTTTACCCATATCTTCTACTGCACATATGGATATTGCCAGATTAATTCTGGGAATTCCTTCATCTTCATTTATCAAAAGTTTTGAAATAATTATTCAGCTAGGAGCTATATTGGCGGTCGTTGTCTTGTATTTCAAGAAGGTTTTTTCTTCCTGGAAATATTTTTTTAATTTGATAATAGCATTTATTCCAACGGGCATTATTGGGTTTATATCATATAAACTTATAAAGTCTTTTCTCCTAGGGAATATTTGGATTGAAGCGGGTGCTTTACTTATTGGAGGAATAGTAATTATTTTATTTGAAAGGTTAAATAAGATAGATGAATCTATAAATACAAATGAAAGTATAGAGAGTATGTCCGTAAAGCAATTACTTGTCTTGGGTGTCGCTCAAGCTCTCGCAGTTGTTCCTGGTGTGTCTCGCTCTGGAGCTGTGATCATCGCTGGTAGGGCGATGAAGATAAATAGAACTCTCATTACAGAATTCTCTTTTCTTTTAGCAGTTCCTACGATGCTTGCTGCTGCAGCATATGATATATATAAATCTGGTTTTTCTTTTACACAAAATGATTGGGGGACGATAATTGTAGGTTTTGTTGTATCTTTCATGGTTGCCTGGATTGTTATAAAGTGGCTTCTCACTTACATACGGAAACATACATTTGAAATTTTCGGCTGGTACCGTATTGCACTAGGCCTCATTCTAATTTTAGCCTTATTTTTCAACATCTTATAGTAATTATAATGATTATTTATGGATTGCTATTTTCACTGAAATGCTATAAAATAGGCCTATTATGTGGAAAACAAGAATTACAGCATTACTTATTTTATTATTAGGTGCAGGGATTGGTTTCTTTGTTTATAAATCAGAATTAGCACACAGGACTCTAGTTGTAAAAAATGCTACAGCAGAGACAAAGCAGGCTCCAACCGGGTTTGCAAAATTCCCATTCAAGCTTGGCCTTGATCTTTCAGGTGGGACTCACTTAATATATAAAGCAGATGTTTCAAAAGTAGCAGCTACTGAAGTTACAACCTCTATGAGTTCACTTCGTGATGTTATCGAAAGACGCATCAATATCTTTGGAGTATCAGAGCCTAGCATACAAGTTCAAGATGGGGGCTTCTCTAATCAAGGTGAGCAACGCCTTATAGTTGATCTCCCAGGAGTTACAGAAGTTTCTCAAGCTATTGAAATGATAGGCCAGACACCTATGCTCGACTTCCGTACAGAAAACCCAGTCAAAGATGCTCCACAACAAGCCACAGTTGGTAAAGATGGTAATGTTGTTCTAGATCCATTTTCAAATAAATATATTCCCACAGAACTTACAGGGCGTTTCCTAGATAAGGCGATACTTGAATTTGACCAGACTACAGGTGAGCCAAAAGTAGCACTTCAATTCAACGAAGAAGGATCAAAACTTTTTGAAAAGATTACTAGTGAAAATGTAGGGAAGAGTGTCGCTATATTCTTAGATGGTGCACCTATTTCTATACCAACTGTAAACGAAGCCATCAAGGGTGGTCGTGCTCAGATTTCTGGTAATTTTAAACCAGCAGAAGCAAAGACATTAGTTGGCCGTTTGAATTCTGGTGCTCTTCCTGTTCCTATCGAACTTATTTCAACTGAAACTATCGGCCCATCACTAGGCCTACAGGCAACTTCTGCAGGTGTGAAGGCTGCTCTCATCGGATTTCTTGCTATCGCTTTGTTCTTGATAATCTGGTACAGACTTCCAGGAATGATTGCAGTTGTTGCACTCTCTATATATGCAGTTACTATGATGGCAATATTCAAGACCTTGCCAGTTACTTTGACTGCAGCGGGTATCGCTGGATTCATCATCTCGATAGGTATTGCTGTTGATGCGAACGTCCTTATTTTCGAACGTATTAAAGAAGAGTTAAGATCAGGTAGTAATGTTACTGATGCTATGCACAATGGTTTCAAGCGCGCATGGCTTTCAGTTCGTGATTCAAATATCTCAAGTATTATCACCGCTATTATTCTTTACTGGTTTGGGACAACCCTCATAAAAGGATTTGCTTTGGTATTCTTGATAGGTGTTCTCATCTCTATGATTTCTGCAATTTCCATCACACGACTCTTCCTATATACTCTAAATATAAAGAAGACGAGCGGATTTACCAATTTCTTGTTCGGGTCGGGTTTTACTAGCGCTGCAAAGCAAGTTATCAAGTAATAAAGTAGAAAGTTATAAAGAGCTGGTAAAGACAAATATATTTACTTTATAACCTTATAACTTTATAAACTTTTAACTCATTTATATGTTTATAATAAAATACAAAAAAATATTCGTTTTGATTTCAATAGTTTTGGTTACATTGTCCATTGGAGCGATGGGATACTTTGGGCTTAATCTTGGAATTGATTTTAAGGGAGGATCCCTTACAGAGGTAGAATACACTACAGTTCGTCCAGATCAGAGTGTTGTTGAAGAAGGACTCAAAACTTTGTCACTTGGTCAAGCTTTAATTCAGCCAATAGGAGATATGGGTTACAGTATAAAAACTCGTGCAGTATCAGATAGTGAACATCAGGCAATTATAAAGTCACTCGGCCTAGATGCAAAAGAAAAGAGCTTTACTTCTATAGGTCCATCAGTAGGAGCTGAGCTTGCTCGTAAATCACTCCTATCATTTATACTTGTTTCTCTAGGTATTATTTTCTGGATTGCATTTTCATTTCGCAAAGTTTCAAAACCAGTTTCTTCCTGGAAGTATGGTTTGATTGCTATAGTATCACTCATACACGACATATTGATTCCAGTAGGAGTGTTTGCGGTTCTTAGCCATATATATGGTGTAGAAGTAGATACACTTTTTGTGGTAGCAATTCTTACAGTTCTAGGTCTTTCAGTTTCAGATACTATCGTTGTCTTTGATAGAATCCGTGAGAATATCAGAATTGGTAACTATAAAAGTTTTGCTGAAACTGTTGGGCATAGTTTGTCGCAAGTTTATGTACGTTCTATAGCTACATCATCTACTGTTATTATCGCATTGTTAGCATTGGTATTCTTTGGTCCTACAAGTACCAAGGTATTTGCCATGATGCTTACAGCAGGTATGTTCTTTGGAACATATTCTAGTATATTCTTGGCTAGTCCTTTGCTTGTATTTGTAGAACAATTGCAAAAGAAAAAGTA
>CAINWY010000013.1 GCA_903854645.1 uncultured bacterium
CAAACTTTACTGTAATTCCAAACAATTCATACACAGGAACAATTACTCTCACACCAACAGGTGCAGGTAGTAGCGGCCTCTCTGCTACAGTTCTAACTTTCTCTAGTGCAACTGCTCAAACATTTACCATCACTCCTACTAACGGAGGATCAATTACTTTAACTCCTACAAACAATGGTGGATTATCGAATCCATCAAATATTACATATATAGCAAATGCAATTGCTCCAGGTGCTCCAACTTCTGTTGTTGCAACTCCACTTAATTTTTCAGCTAGTGTTACTTTTGCAGCGCCAGCTTCTAATGGAGGAAGTACGATTACCGGATATACAGTTACTTCAATACCTGCAGGAGGGACAGATTCTAATACAGGAACTACATCACTTACTCACACAGTCACTGGTCTTACCAATGGAACTTCGTATGCATTTACAGTTAAAGCAACAAATCTTATAGGAGAGGGGCCTGCTTCATCTTCATCAAATTCAATCACTCCTACAGATTTAACTCTTCCAATTGTTACCTCCTTCACTATTCCATCTACTTCTACATCTCTGACAGTTTCAGTTTCATCTTTTACCGCAACTGATAACAATGCGGTCACCGGCTACTTACTCACCGAATCTTCTTCTTCTCCTCTTTCAAGTGATGGAGGATGGTCTGGAACTGCTCCAACTTCATATACATTCACATCACAAGGTGCAAAGACTCTATATGCTTGGGTTAAAGATGCTGCAGGTAATGTATCTGCGTCTATGAGTGGATCTGTTACTGTTGATACAGCCTCTCCCACTGTCACTGCTTTCACGATCCCATCTACAGCATCATCTCTAACTGTATCTATCAGTTCGTTCACTGCTACTGATACAGTAGGGGTCACCGGATACTTAATAACAGAATCATCAAATACACCATTATCAAATGATGGAGGATGGTCTGGAACTGCTCCAACTTCATATACATTCACATCACAAGGTGCAAAGACTCTATATGCTTGGGTTAAAGATGCTGCAGGTAATGTATCTGCGTCTATGAGTGGAACGGTATCCATCGATACTATTCCTGTAATAACAAACATTGTATCAACACCATCTAGTGGAGGAGTATCTATTTCTTGGGTTACAGACGATTTATCTTCAAGTCGTGTTGATTATGGTTTTAATAATAATTATGGAACTTCAACGACAGAAGTTGATACTTCTCCAAGAGTTACAAATCACATAGTGGCACTTTCAGGACTAACCTCATGCACAACGTATTATTATAGTATGTATTCTAAAAATGGATCTGATTTATCAGCTCAAAGTCAAGATAAAATGTTTACGACTTCTGGTTGTACTGGAGGAGCCTCTGTATTGAATCAGTCTTCTAGTAGTATCACAATTGCTTCAGGAGGAAACGTAGAATTATTTACGAATAGTCAGGGGATTAATGTGAACATTCCTATAAATTTTGGATCATCTGATGCAAATTTTCAAATTAAAAAATTAGATAAAAATGAAACAGTCACCTCTACTTCTGTGCCAGTAGGGTATCTAACAATAGGCTCATATGTTTATGATCTGAAAGCTTTGAGTGGAAGCGGTGCTCCTGTTACAACCTTTGATAATTCTCTTACTGTTTCAATGACTTATACAGCGGACGACATAGTTGGAAAAAGTGAATCGAGTTTAAAGATTTATCGATGGGATGGAGTAATCTGGAATTCTCTTTCAAATTGTATTGTCGATGTTACTTTGAAAAAAGTAACATGTGATGCAACTCATTTTTCTGTGTTTGGATTATTTGGACAATTAGCACCTGTTTCCTCTGTAATAGTTACTTCTAGTAATGGTGGTGGGGGAGGTGGGGGAGGTGCTAGTTTCGGCTGTGCCGATAAAACAGCAACAAATTATACACCGTTCGTAGTAAATATAAGTTCTCTGTGTAAATACCCTAAAGTAGATTCAGTAATAGAAAAAAATAAAGAAGAAAAAATATCGATTGAGGTTTCTGTTCCTAAAGATTCAATATATAAATTTACAAGAGATTTAAAATTAGGAATGACGGGGGTAGATGTGAAAAAACTTCAACAATATTTGAATGACAAAGGATTTTTAGTTGCAAAATCAGGTGTTGGTTCAAAAGGAAAAGAAAATACAAAATTTGGTCCGGCAACAAAAGCTGCCCTAATACGATTTCAAAAGGCAAAAGGGATAAAACCTACATCAGGAATTTTTGGTCCTATAACTAGATGGGTGGTGAATAAATAATCTCGTGTTGATGGCGGGATATCTTCCTCTACGAGGACAGTATCCCAATTCGTTTCGGTTAACACCGAAAAACGAATTGGGCTTCGATTCCTCCTCACGGTTCGATCTACTGATCGCGCACGCAGTGTGCGCAGGCACACTGCTCATCTCCACGATGTAAAAAACCACCTATAAATAGGTGGTTTTTTACATCGTGGAGATGGCGGGAATCGAACCCGCGTGCAAAAGGAAATCTTATAGAAGTCTACATGTTTAGTATATCCAATTGGATTTAAACGTTTATTCTAGAGGGTATACAAGAAAAATAAACATCGAGCTTTAAATTGTCTGACTTTAGATCAAGCTGTTCTAAAATCGTAACCCGATAAATTATGCCCACTCTTTACATCGGATGTCAAAAGAGCAGACACCCACCAGGCCTAAATTTAGGCGAAAGCGGGAGCAAAACCTCCGAACGCAAAAGCGTAAGGTGATTTTACTGAAGCGACTTTGTTTGCACTTAGTCTTTTCCAAGAAGTTTTAAAAGGTTCCTGAGTACTTTACATGCATATATAAGATGAGTCCTCCTGTCGAAGCCGATCATCCCCCTATGAAATTTTTAAAGAAAATTTCAATTACTAATTACTGATTACCAATGACTAATTGAATTTCAAATTAGTAATCAGTAATTGTTAATTGGTAATTATCTCTTATACTCTCTACTTATTTCTCTATCACTTTCTCGCTTCTTGATTGTTTCTCTTTTGTCAAAAACTTTCTTTCCGCGAGCAACTGCTACAGATACTTTTATGTAGCGACCCTTACTATACAACGAAAGGGGGATAAGAGTCAAACCTTTTGTACTGTCCTTGTCCGCCAATCTTTTTATCTCCTTTTTAGATAAGAGGAGCCTTCGTGTCATATCTGGGTCATAGCCTGGGGCTGTATTATTTGGCTGATATGGTGGTATATGAAGATTTACTATATACGCTTCACCACCACGTATCACACAAAAAGCGGAAGTTATGCTTCCCTGACCTTTCTTTATGGATTTTACTTCAAAACCAGTGAGCTCTATACCTGCTTCAAAAGTTTCCTCTATGGCATAGTTGAAGTGTGCTTTTCTATTGTCTATATATGTTGCCATATATTTATATATTAGCATAAAATATTTGAATTTACCCCACCTTTATTTTTATTGATTCTGCGTGTATAATGCGTAAACTATGAAATTAAACACAAAAAATACACCAAATCAACCTAAAATACCTAATATTACTAACCAGATAATTATTGCTATATTTATATTTATTAGTATTACACTTGCTTACACACTTGTCTCCAAAAAGCCTGAAGATATTAAAAAAATGGCAATTTCTGATGTAGCAAAGAGCGTAGTTGATGGCTCTATTGAGAAAATTGTAGTATCAGGAGGAGATATAGATATAACTTTTAAAGATAAAACAAAAGGAATAGCAAAGAAAGAGCTAGAAAGTTCTCTGTCTACTACTTTATATAATTATGGCGTAACACCTGAAAAATTGGCAGCAACACCAATAGAGATAAAAACAGAATCTGGATTTTGGTATACAGTTTTGAATTTACTACCATTTCTATTGCCAGTGCTTATGGTTCTATTCTTTATTTGGATGCTAACTCGCCAAGTGAAAGGTCAGGGAATGCAGGCATTTACTTTTGGACAATCAAAAGCTCGCATAACAGACCCAAATGATATAAATAATAAAGTTACTTTTAAGGATGTTGCAGGTGCAAAAGAAGCAAAAGAAGAATTGAAAGAAATTGTAGATTTTTTAAAGAATCCTAAAAAGTTTTTGGATATAGGAGCAAGAATTCCAAAGGGAGTTCTACTTACAGGAGCGCCTGGAACTGGTAAGACATTGCTAGCAAGAGCAGTAGCAGGAGAGGCAGAGGTACCATTTTTCCATCTTTCAGGAAGTGAATTCGTAGAAATGTTCGTAGGGGTTGGAGCATCCAGAGTCCGCGACTTGTTTAAAATGGCAAAGAAGGCAGCCCCTTCTATAGTATTTATAGATGAGATAGATGCAGTAGGACGTGTACGTGGTACAGGAGTAGGAGGTGGAAATGATGAAAGAGAGCAGACTTTAAACCAGATTCTCGTTGAGATGGATGGTTTTGAACCAAATGAAAAAGTGATAGTGATGGCTGCAACAAACAGAGGAGATGTTCTCGACCCAGCACTTCTCCGTCCAGGAAGATTCGACAGGAGAGTTCTTTTAGACTTACCAGACAGAGCAGACAGAGAAGAGATTCTAAAAATACACTCAATTAAAAAGCCCTTTGCAGAAGATGTAAACTTAATGGTTATAGCAGAGCGTACACCTGGATTTTCTGGTGCTGATTTATTCTCACTTATGAATGAAGGGGCAATACTAGCAGCGAGAGAAGATAGAAAGAAAGTCGCGCAATTTGATCTTATACGTTC
>CAINWY010000014.1 GCA_903854645.1 uncultured bacterium
ATTAATATTAAATTAGAAATTAAACTTATTTATATGCATTATTTATATCTTCCATTATTTTTATAAAATTATCTATTTTATCTTGTTTTAGTTTCGATAATACCTCTTTAATCTTCTCAGCCATTTGCTTCATTCCATTCTTTAGATACCCCCTACCCTTATCTGTAATCTTCATCTTCACCATACGCCTGTCATTTGGATTTGATATCCTTTTTATATATCCTATTTGGACAAGACCATTTACTAATGATGTCGCTGATGGTGCTTTTATTTTCAAATATTCAGCTATTCTCTTCATTGTGGGTTCCTCTTTTTCTATTAGTCGGAGTACTTCTACTCGAAGCATAGAGAAATGAGTTGCCCCGCTGACAGGACAGCCCATATTTTCACTGTTGTTAGATTTCTCATTGATTAGTCTACCTGTGTTGAAAAATAATGATATTAAATATTCTATTTTTTGTGAATCTTTCATATACTTCATAAGTCTAATACTTAGACTCTCTAAGTATATACCAACCATAAAAATAGTCAACCAAATGGTTGACTATTTTTAACTTATTATTTATTTAATTGCTATTAACTCTACATCAAATACTAAATCTGCATTGGCTGGTATTCCTGAACCTCCTGGTGGATTTGCTCCATAGGCCATATCTGCTGGTATAACTAGACGACGAGTGCCCCCTATCTTCATACCTGGTATACCTTCTGTCCATCCTTTGATAACACTTCCTAATGGAAATGTGACTGGCTCTGTACCAAAATCCTTTGATGATTGAAATATTGCTCCAGTTGCCGCTACTGCTCCTGTATAGTGAACACTGACAGTCGCCCCTGCCTTTACCTCGGCTCCTGTACCTACTACTGTGTCTATCTTTTCTAATTTAGATGCTTTAGAAACTGGTGTAAAATTGTTTAAACTTCTTGTGTTTTTATTTGGTTCCATAGTTTTTTGTTCTTGTTTTTGTAATGGTTGTTCACTTGGCTGCCCTTGTTGCTGTGCTTCTTCCCCTCCTGTCTTTGGTTGTGCATTATCTACACCCTTTATACCTTCAAGTGGATCTATCTTAATAGGTTTATTCATAAGTGCATAAATAACGAGACCGATAAGCCCGATAACGATAACAAAAGAAACAATAACTCCCATATTTCCTTTTTGATCTTTCATACGATTTCCAAAATTGTGTCACCAAGATACCCTTTAAGTGGCGACCTTAAATTAAATTAACTGATAATAAAATAATACATTTACATTGTATCATTTTAAGAAAAAAATAAAAGGTGGATAAAAACAAAAATATAGGGTGATTGCGCAGCAATCACCCTATATATTTAGTTTGTTTATCCAAGATAATTTCTCAGATTTTTGTTCCTGGCATTCGTTCTTAATCTACGAAGTGCTCTCTCTTTCAGCTGTCTAACCCTCTCTTTAGTCAGATTAAAATACTCTCCAATTTCTTGGTCATTTTGTTTTAAACAGCCAATCCCAAAGGACATTTTAATAATGGCACCCTCTCTATCGGAAACATTTGCCAATGAACGGGCTAACTCAATCGACAAAGATTCATTCATCATTTTTCTTTCTGGATCAGGTGAATTTTCATCAGCTAATACATCAATATAGCTACCATCCTCCCCTTCTGTAAAAGCTGCATCCATAGAATAATGACGTTTTGAAACTAAAAGAATAAGAGAAACTTCATCTGGTAACATCTCCATAACTAAGGCAATTTCTTCATTAGAAGGAGGTCTTTCATTCTTCTGTTCAAATGTCGATATCATCTTATTGATTTTATTCAATTGTGATACCTTATTCAAAGGTAAACGAACCATTCTAGAATTTTCTGCTAGCGCTTGGAGTATGCCTTGACGAATCCACCATACTGCGTAGGAAATGAACTTGAATCCACGGGTCTCATCAAATTTCATAGCAGCCTTTACAAGACCTAGATTCCCTTCGTTGATAACATCTGGCAATGGTAATCCCAAGTTCTGATACTGCTTTGCAATAGATACGACAAACCTAAGATTTGCTTTGACTAATTTCTCTAATGCAAGCTGATCGCCCCTCTTGGCTCTATAAGCCAAGGAAACTTCTTCTTCTGTGCTAACGAGTTGCTCTCTACCAACTTCCTGTAAATACTTATCCAATGAAGGATCGTCTCTCGGCGTGAAAGACTTGTAAATCTTGAATTGTCGCATAGCTGTATGGTTTTAATGTTATTTTAAATGAAATATTTGTCATTATTAAAACATAAATTTGACATAAGTGCAATGTATAGAGAAATACCCCGCAGGCGTAGCTTGCGGGGTATTTCTTATTTAATTATTTCTTATTTTCTAGATTCTATAATAGATGTAGCTACACTTTGAGGCACAACATCGTATCGTAGGAATTCCATTGTGAATGATGCACGTCCTTCTGTCATTGAGCGAAGTGTCGTCATATAACCAAACATTTCAGATAGGGGCACAACGGCTTTCACTGCTTGGTTCATACCACGTGCCTCCATTCCTTCTATCAATCCACGCTTTGAAGACAAGCTTCCTGTGACATCTCCCATGAATTTATCTGGAGTAACAACTTCTACTTTCATCATAGGCTCAAGGATAACAGGGCGAGCTATTTTACAAGCATCCTGTACTGCCATACTTGCAGCGATTTTGAAAGCCATTTCGTTTGAGTCCACATCATGATATGTTCCATCATAAAGTTCAACGGAAACATTCTCAAGCTTGAATCCAGCAAGAACACCACGGTCTAATCCTTCTTTGAATCCTTTCTCACAAGCTGGAATATATTCCTGTGGAATAGCTCCTCCTTTAATTGTGTTTATGAATTCAAAACCTTTTTCTCTCTTTGTGTTTCTTGGAAGATCTTCTACATTTACACTCTGATCCATAGGTTTAATACGAATCTTTACGTGACCATAGTTACCACGGCCTCCTGACTGCTTGATATACTTGCCTTCCATAGTTGCCTCTCCTGTAATTGTCTCGCGGTATGCAACCTGTGGCTTACCAACGTTTGTCTCTACAGAGAACTCTCTCTTCATACGGTCTACAATAATTTCAAGGTGGAGCTCTCCCATACCTGCTATGATTGTCTCGTTTGTTTCTGCGTCTGTTGTAACTCTAAATGTTGGATCTTCTTGCGCCAAGCGTGACAAAGCCATACCCATTTTCTCTTGGTCTGCTTTTGTCTTTGGCTCTACACGTAGAGAAATAACTGGTTCTGGAAATACAATTCTATAAAGTTCAATTGGTTTTTCTTCATCACAAAGAGTATCTGAGGTGATAGTGTCTTTAAGGCCAACTGCGGCTGCTATTTCTCCAGCATAAACTTTCTTTACTTCTTCACGGTCGTTTGCATGCATACGAAGTATACGTCCGATTCTCTCCTTATTTCTTGTGCGAGGATTATATACATAACTTCCTGCAGTCAAACTTCCTGAATAAACACGGAAGAAAATAATCTGTCCTACGAATGGGTCAGTAGCTACCTTGAAAGCAAGCGCTGAAAAAGGTTCTGCATCTGACGCATGACGGACATCCTTTTCGTCTGTCTCAGGATTGATTCCTTCTATGGCAGGAATATCTAGTGGTGATGGCAAGTAGTCTACAACGGCATCCAAAACTAACTGTACTCCCTTGTTTTTGAGCGCACTACCAGCAAACACTGGGAATATTTTATTTGCAATAACTGCTTTTCTCATTGTTGCCTTTAATACATCGAGAGTTGGAATTTTACCATTCAAATATTCTTCCATCATTGTATCGTCTTGTTCAACAATTTTCTCTAAAAGTTCTGCGTGATATTTTTCTGCATCTGCTTTTAAATTTTCTGGAATTTCTTTTGGAACTACAATAGATCCCATCTCCCCTTCGAAATAATAAGCCTTCATACCCAATAGGTCTATAACTCCTTCGTGGTGTTCTTCAAGTCCAATAGGAATTTGCATACGAATAGCATTTTTATTTAAACGATCAAGAATAGTTTTGTATGAGTGTTCAAAAGAAGCACCAGTACGGTCGAGTTTATTTATAAAACAAATTCGAGGAACGAGAGCTTCGTCCGCATAGCGCCAGTTAGTTTCTGATTGAGGCTCAACACCTGCAACTCCATCGAATACAACAACAGCTCCATCGAGAACACGAAGAGATCTCTTCACCTCTACTGTAAAGTCGATGTGCCCTGGTGTGTCGATAATGTTGAAACGTTGCTTTTTAGTATTATCCTTACCTGCATATGTAGGAGTCCAGAAACAAGTAACAGCAGCTGAGGTAATAGTGATACCGCGCTCTTTTTCTTGTTCCATCCAGTCTGTGGTTGTCTCTCCATCGTGAACTTCACCTATTTTGTGGGACACGCCTGTATAAAACAATACGCGCTCACTTGTGGTAGTTTTCCCCGCATCAATGTGGGCTATAATACCGAAATTTCTAACTTTCTCTAGTGGATAATCTCTTTCCATATATATAAATTATGTTGATAAAAATAAAATTACCTGATTTTTACAGGTAGACATTCAAGTCTTTTGTCCACCAAATATACAATAAATAAGCAATTTTTGCAACTAAAAATCCCCTTTCGGGGATGAATAGATTTATTGTATTTATACTACCAAGCAAAATGAGGAACTACGACTCTAAAGTTTTATTTAATAAAATAAAACTAAGATCTGCATGCTCCATTTTGCACTGGTATATAAAAAATCCCCAGATGGGGATTTTTTTCTACCAAGCAAAATGGGCAAACGCTTTGTTGGACTCTGCCATCTTGTGAGTATCGTCACGCTTCTTTATAGCGGAACCTTCATTCTTTGAAGCAAGGATTAACTCTTCAGCTAGCTTTTCATGTATAGGAGCTCCTTTCTTTGCACGAGCAGCATCTATCATCCAACGCATTGCAAGGGCTAAACGTCTCTCTGGGCGAACTTCGCGAGGTACCTGGTAGTTTGCACCACCAATACGACGTGAACGAACTTCAACGGTAGGACCTGCATTCTTTAATGCTGTATCGAAAACTTCTAGTGGGTTTGGATTGCCTGTCTTTTCTTTGATTATTTCAAAAGCTTTGTAAACTGATTTGCGGGCTGTCTCCTTCTTGCCATGAAGCATAATGTTGTTGATAAACTTGCCTAACTTTTGTGAGTTATACATTATATCTGGTTCAACTATATTTCTGTTTTTTATTTTTCTTCGCATATGATTTTAAATTATTTCTTAACTGCTGCCTTAGGTGTCTTTGTACCATATAGACTTCTAGACTGACGACGCTTCTCAACTCCTGTAGTATCGAGACGTCCACGAACTATGTGGTAACGTACTCCAATAAGGTCTTTCACACGACCTCCACGGATCATAACTACTGAGTGCTCTTGTAGGTTGTGCCCTTCTCCTGGAATATAAGCTGTTACTTCCATACCATTTGTAAGACGAACACGGGCTATCTTTCGGAGAGCTGAGTTAGGCTTCTTTGGTGTAGTTGTAGAAACTTTAGTACATACTCCACGCTTAAATGGCGCTGGGTAATAGACAGGCTTGTTCTTTATTGAATTAAAACCACGAGCAAGTGCTACGGCTTTAGATTTTCTTTTAATTATTTTGCGGCTCTTGCGAACCAATTGGTTGATTGTAGGCATAAAAATGAAAACATAGTCATAACGACTAGTGCAAATACTTTACTATAAAGGACTAAAAAAAGCAAGAGGCCTATTAAAGGGCCGGGGCGAAAGCCCCGGCCCTTTAACTTTATATCTCAAATTTGTGATTCAAGTACCCTTCTTTCACTTCTATGGGCTCTGACGTATATACCAGACTATAACTTCCATCTAAGTTTTTCTTTTCTATTTTTGCATAATATACGCCATTCGGAATCAGACAATAATACTTTCCTGTAATATCTGTAATCTTGTGTATAACTTCATTTTCACTTCCAACAAAGAATACTCTTATGATGGCAAATGGCAAAGGCTTGCCTGTCGCACTTTCCTTTGTATAACCAAAGGCCTTTGGTCGTAGAACTGTCTTCTTTAAAATGAATAATGTTATATAGACTACTATAATCGCAACGTTATAAAATACAGGAGATATAACAACAGCGATAATAGCTACAACAATACCAAATATAAATAATATATCTGAAATATGATTTATGAAAATATCACGAAGCGAGAAGAATTTCATTAGATTTTCTTGCTTTTTTGCAAATTCATTCCAGTCAAACTTGAGTGAATCCATCGGTATATTCCTGGCTATCACTCCGCCTTCTTTTACATCTATAACACCATTGAAATATAATTCTTGATAGAGTTCATCACTACTCTTCCCTGCTAGCTTAATCGATGGGAAATTATAATTGGTCTTTTTGGCCACCATAATATATTGACCCGCAGGTACTAGAAAGCCATAACGTCCATCTAAATCTGTTATGGATGTTGCTACCTCTTTTCCATTCAAGTCTGACAAAATAACATAAGCTGGATCAAGAGGCTGCTTTGTGACACTATCATATACTGTACCCCAAGGCTTATTCTTTTTCTTTATACCGAGCGCTGCTAATATCAAACTCCAAAGTCTAAGTGGAATTAAAAATAACTCTCCAAATGAAAGTGGATTTACAAATAAGACTGTGGCAATACTAGCACTGGCACCTGCTACGGCACCTGTAGTAGTTACTACCTTAGAAGCAATACTTCCTTCTGGCGTCTCTATTATTTTTGTAATTTCTACTGCGGCTTTTTTACTAATTTCTACCGTCGCTCTAAAACTTTCTTTTGCATTCTCCGCTACAACTGTGACGACTTGGCTGACTACGACTTGAGTAATAGCTGGAATAAGAGTGGTTATATTTCCACCTTGACCAGCATTAGGTTCGGGTGTTGGTGTAGGAGTAGATCCTGGTATGGGTACTGGTGTTGGAGGTAATGGTTCTGGTATTGGTGCTGGAGGGGCAGGAGGTTCTGGTGGTGTTGGAGGTGTTGGTGGGGCAGGGGGCTCTGGTATTGGTGCTGGAGGGGCAGGAGGTTCTGGTGGTGTTGGAGGTGTTGGTGGTGCTGGTGGGGCAGGTGGTGTGATTATTCCCCCTCCTGTATGTGGTGGTGTTACTACGGGTCTTGCACTAAGTGGAAGCCAATCAGTCTCCGTACAAGCACCTGGAACTGTACAATCAAACTTGATCCATCCATAATTCTCTGCCCATGCATATCCAGAAAGTTGCCCTGTACTATTTATTGTTACTTTGAAATCTCCATTGATGGCACAATTATTCACTACTTCATTTGCGCAGTTAAAACTAATCCATCCAGCAGTATCTCCCCAAGCATAACCGCCAAGAACTCCACTGGTGTTATTTGTCACTCCACCATAACCACCACCTGGATTAAACCTTATCCATCCCATATTTTCGGACCATACATCCCCTGTGACTGCTGTATCTGTAATGTGAACAGCATTGCCAAGAGTTGGCTTCATATTAATCCTCGTTGTAGTAGAACAAATATCATTTGTACAAAGCAGAGCCCCATAATAAGTATTGCTTATAGTTCCATCCATTACCGAAGCAGATACAGTAAAACTTCCAACCATTAAAATTGTAATAAAAAAATATTTAAAAAGTTTTCCTTGTGAAATCATTTTATATTATTATTATATCAGAGATTATAAACAAAACTATCACCCTCACCACAATTAAAAAGATTCTTAAAACTTGATTTAGCTATAATGGTGTTAAAAACGAGATTACTAAAATACTAAATTACATTAAGGAAAGTCCTGTTATAAAATGGAAGGCTATAAAGATAATCGGAGATACTTTTGCCCAAAGAAAAAGTATAAAGAAAAGCAATAGAAACATCCCCCATTGTTCTAGAAAATTCTCTATGTATTTATATTTTACTGGAAGATATGAGAATAATATTTTGGAACCATCGAGTGGTGGAATCGGTATAAGATTAAATATTACAAGGACTAGGTTTAATACTACGATGATACTCGTAATTTTATAAAATGGTTCTGCTATGGCAGCCCCGATAAACAGAGGTGCAAATCTAATAAGTAGCCCAAAAATTAAAACAATGACGAGGTTTGCCAATACTCCTGCAATCGCTACGAGGAAGCTGCCCTTCTTCATATCGCGTAGGTTGTTTGGATTATATGGGACGGGCTTTGCCCATCCTATTACAAAACCAGCATTCATGAGGACCAAGAGTAAAGGCAAAATGACAGACCCGAAAAGATCAAGGTGCTTTAATGGGTTTAAAGTAAGACGCCCACATAGACGAGCAGTATTATCCCCTAGAAGATATGCTGTATACCCATGAGCAAACTCGTGGATAACCACAGACATAATGAGAACTATAATATAGAATATTCCATCAACTCCTTGCATATTTATTACAGAAAAATGCTTTTTATATATAACAGATTTGCATTTCTATAAGCTATATGATAGCATAGTTTCATCTATGGCAAAAGTATGTGATATAACAAAAAAGGGCTCAATCATGGGTGGCGGTTACTCCAACGTTGTTCGTGCTACCAAATTCAACCCTACAGGTATGGTACGCAAGTATCCAAACCTTCAAAAGAAGCGTATATACGTACCTGAGCTTAAAAAGTACTTCCCTCTCACAATCTCAACCAAAGCTATCAAAACTATAAACAAGCACGGAGCCTACGCAGTTTTAAAGAAAGCCGGAATCATCAAATAAAAATCCTCACAATCGTGAGGATTTTTATTTGATGTATCTTGGCTTCTCTCTGAATAGCTCTTCTCGAAAAGCACGAATAAAACTCTGCTGAGTTTTTTCTCTGCTCGGCCCAGTCGGCCTGCGCAAGTCTTTTTTCAAAGACTATTCAGAGATTCGCCCAAACGAAACGCAAACAAATAGTCTTATCAAAGGGGCTTCTGAGACTCGACGGAGCGAGGATTGAGCAAATTTCTAGTAAGAAATTTGCGTACCCTTTGAGAAGAGCTATTTGTTGAAGTTTTTTAATATATCAAATTTTCCCCATCACTCTCAAAAATTATATTCCCAGAGTCTGCTGTATTTAAAAATGGAATATGTAGGAATGAAAGTCTATCGAGTAATTCCTTGTGAGGGTGGCCATACTTGTTGCCTTTATCTACTGATATTATTGCGACTTCTGGGGTCACCTTCTTGAGCCACAATATGCTAGATGAAGTGCGTGAACCGTGGTGACCAAGCTTGAGTACATCTGCGTCGAGAGTTTTATCATTCTCGTTCCACTCTATTAGATTCTCTGTATACAAGCTCGCATCGCCAGTAAACAAAAATGATTTCTCTCCATATACAAGCTTCCCTACTATTGATCCCTCGTTGCTTTCTAATTTTGTGACATCCCTATCTGGAAATAAAATATCAAAATAAATATTTCTTTTGTCATCGAGTACTATGTGCATACCACGCTTTGCGATTATTTTATTTATTTTTTTCTTTATAATTTTTTCTTCTAGACTTAAAGCCGTTTTTGAGGTTCCTTCATATTCAGTCTCCAAAATGCTTTCTACTTTATAATTATCGAGCAGTAATGGAAACCCTCCTATGTGATCCTGATCTGGATGAGTGGCAACTATCATATCGATAGACCTATCTGCAAAAGGCATAACTTGGGATAGACGTGAGAGAAGGCTCGCATCAGGGCCCCCATCGATCAGTACCTGCCTACCATTCGGAGCCTCTATGTAGATCGCATCTCCCTGCCCAACATCGAGAAAAACTACTTTTAAATATTGATTGTCCTTGTGATTGAAAATGAAAAACCAAATGCCAATAGTCAAAATAACCAGTAAAATAAGGAGTAAATATGGTAGATATTTTCTGAGACGTTCCATATGCTATACTCTATATATTAACATTAAATACACATAAAAACATGGAAACATTTACAACAAAAACTTTTGAATTGGGAGAATTAAAAGGCTTGAGTCCAAAGACTATAGAGGAGCATTTGAAACTTTATAAAGGATATGTCACAAATTCAAATTTGGTTTTAAATAAAATTAAAGAATATGAGACAGATATGGTGACAAATCAATACATACTAAGCGAACTTCATCGCAGATTTGCTTTTGAATTCGGAGGGATGAGAAATCATGAATACTATTTCTCTTGTCTTTCAGGTGGTGCGAAATTATTACCAGTGGGATCAAAACTAAAAAAAGAAATAGAGAAGGGTGGTATGACTTTTGAAAACTGGATTGAGAATTTCAAAGCTCTCGCTATGACTCGTGGTGTAGGATGGGCAATGCTCTACTATGACAAGGAGACGGGCAACTTGCTAACACAGTGGGTAGACGAGCAGCATATAGGGCACCTAGTAGGTGCACCCCCTATCATAGCACTAGATATGTGGGAGCACTCATACTATCTAGACTATATACCAGCAGAAAAGAAAAAGTATGTGGAAGCATTCTTTGCAAATCTAAATTGGGAAGTTATTGAAAATAATTTTGAAATAGCAATAAAAAATTAAGAATTAACTAAACTAAAAATACCTCATCATATGATGAGGTATTTTTAGTTTAGTTATCGAACACAACGGAAAGGATAAGTACCAGTTGTAGATTTGGCAACAACCATAACCCCGCTAGTTGCAAAACTTACACCCATAGCAGATGTTGTGCTATCTTTATCTGTTGTGCTAGTACGATATTGTGCTGTTGTTTTAGTTAGTGGAAAATTTGAATTATCTATCCAAGATGATGATCCACTCTCAAAATTCAAAAGTGAATATAATTCAAAAATGTTTGGAAGTCTCCAGTCTGTATGAGTACCAATAGTGCTAGCCTCACATGCTACAATTGCACCATCCCAGGATGGAGTCGAATATCCACCAGTTGCACAACCTACGCCGCTTTGCCCTACTGAACATTTCATCCACATGAGTCCTGTAGCATTATCTGTAATGGTACTGTCCCCATTATCCAAAAACCTTGTCCCAGTAAATCCTTTTTGATACGCACCATCATCATTTGCAGTATAAGATGTGGTCTGTCCTGTCTTTGGCATGCTATATGCAGAAAGAGTACCTGTAATTCCAAAAATGCTTACTCCTTTTTTAATATTTGTGTCTAATAAATCATTATCAACTGCAGATAAAGTAGTAGAATCATAATATCCAGCTGAAATTGTGTTGCTCAAATTAGATAAAATCTGTGCCGACATACTACCTGTGATTAGAGCTCCAGATTTCGCCCATGATTCAAAGCCAAAAAGAATATTACCACTTGTGGCATCGGCTGTAGCTGTATCACCTGGCAATGGGTTCAAGTTTGATGGATAACTTCCTGTCTCTGAATTACCATAAGTGATACCACTTTTCACTGTACCTGCTGATAAATTCAAAGTATTATACGCCGTAGTACAAGTATTAGGATCATATGTTCCTGGATTTGCTGCTGTATTTAAAACTTTACTAGGATTATCATCTCCATAAAGAGGATTCGTAAGGAGAGACCCTGCCACTCCAAAGATACTTGTACCACTTTTAATATTCCATGATACTAAATTTCCATCAGTAGGAGCTGTATAAGTTCCTGTTAGTGGTACTCCATTCGCATAAGCAGTTTTCCCAGAGAGTATGTCTCCCGCACTAGCTGTCGCACTAATTGTATCTACTACGCTTGTCTTACCACTTACTCCAAATATACTTATGCCATTTTTAATGTTGCCTGTTATAAGATTTGCATCCGTTTCCACCGTACCACTACCATTATGATATCCTGCGGGAATTGACTGACTTGCTGCACTCGGAGTTATAATTACTGCTCTATTATCCACCATAGTTCCTAATACATTTGATGCAGAAGTATTACTGAAATATTTGCCTGCGATAACGTTTGCCTCTACTGCATCCCCTATGGAAAGTATTGCTGTGCCCGGGTATGTAGCTGTCGTTAAAACTTTGGTAGCATCTGTATCTCCAAACAAACTACCAGTGAATCCAAAAGCTTCAACACGATTTGCTATTTTGCCATTTGATAGCTCCCCTCTCTCTGTAGAGATCTTTTCGTATGCAGATTTAAGACTTTTTAATGAAGAAGAAAGGGGTGGTGTAGTTTCTATATCACCTGTTCTCTCTCTTATCACAGTACCTGCTCCCAGATTATAAATATCTTCTAATGTATACATCGACTTCCCTACGCTTTCAGGTGGAGTTAGATTCCCAGCATAAGCAGCTGTTACTCCAACTAATACTGAAAGTAATATATACGGGACAAACTTGATTATTTTTTTCTTTTCCATAATTTAATTATTATAATGAATAAAATGACGACCAAAACGATTAATAAAGGAAAGTTAATCTTGTGCAACATAATACTAATATTTGC
>CAINWY010000015.1 GCA_903854645.1 uncultured bacterium
ATCTTCGATACATACAAGAGCTCTTAGGGCATAAGAGCAGTAAGACGACGGAAATCTATACTCACGTATGCGAAAAGAGTTTACTAAAAATTTCAAGCCCCTTTGATAATTTGTAAGAAATATTATGCATCTCGAAGGTGTATAAAGCATTGCAGAATAGCTGGCTTTATACACCTTTTGGTGGGATATGGTGCATAGATAAAGGAGTTAGCAGCAAGCAAAAAAATAGCACTACTAAGACTACATAAAACTATGAAAAATCCACCTAAAGTATTTATCTCCTACTCTTGGGATAATGAAGAACATAAAGGTTGGGTTCTTGAACTCTCGAATAAACTTAGATCCAATGGAATTGATTCAAATATTGATCAATATGAACTTCTGCCAGGTCATTCAGTTACACAATTCATGGAGAAATCTATCCGTGAAAATGATTTTGTTTTAATTGTTTGTACTCCAAAATATAGGGATAAATTCAACGATAGAAATGGAGGGGTCGGAAATGAAGGTGATATGATTGCAGGTGAACAACTTTATCTAAGAAATTCTGGAAAATTTATACCTATATTACGTATGGGAGAATGGATTGAATCTGCACCTACATGGGCTTTAAGTAAATATTACCTTGATTTTCGAAATCCAGAATTGATAATTAAAAATTTTCCAATTCTACTTTCAACATTAAAAAAGAGCACTGTAAAACCTCCACCAATTATTTTTAATGAATCGTTATTCAAAATTATAATAGATTTTCAATTTGGTTTAGAATCAATAGCAGAGGCTTTAAAAAGCAATAATTTGTTTAATATTGAATTTCCATATGAAATAAATATAGAAAAAAATAGAATTATAATTGAGCTTGATAACATTGATGACCTCAATTTATCAATAATCAAGGTTTTAGAAAACCTAGTGTATGTTGATTGGAAAAAGCAAGGTTTTAAAATACCTCCCGAAATTGATATTTATCTTTCTGAATTTAGTGATGAGTTGAAATTTAAAAGTGAAAATATCTCACGTAGCTTCGTTAATTGCTATGCTTCTATTGAAGTTTTTAATCAATTATCAGATGAGCAGAAAGAGCTTTTTATCAATGTATCTCCTGATGTATTAACCTTACAAGAAGAAAGATTATTTGGACATATTTTACGTGATTTTTCTTATTATCAAAGAGAAAATGTCTTAAAGAGATTTGCTTTTTCTTGGTTAATTATAGACCAATTACCAATTGGAAGTTGGGGACACTCTGTTTCAAAATGGATGGATTCGGTATGGATTAACATTGGTAATTTTAACTCAAATGAAAGAATGGAAGATGAAGGTGGTTTTGAAACTACAATTCTAAACTTAAATCTATTAATAGACATTATATCTTATGAAAAGATCCAAAATACTAATATATGGAATACTGCTTGGGAATATCTAAAAAAACGTTTTGACGGAGAGGGATTTGGCCCTTTAGAAAGTAATTCGGGTTTAAGAGAAGGCTCATACATAAAGTCATCAGTTAGACATACCGCCTTAACAACATATCTATTTGGTAAAATAATTAGTTCCAAGGAATGTTTGACAAATAAATACGATGATTATTTTATAAAGGGAATAAGAAAACTTTTTCTTAAAGAAATAGATTTTAACGAAAGTGGTAAAACCATTTTAAAAGTTGATGAAAGAAATCCTTCATTGCAATATTTTCTTTATTGGAATATTATCAATTTCCTCAACAATGAAGATGTATCAAGACTGATTCATTCAAGTCTAAATATTAAAACGGTATTTAATCATTGGAATCAAAGTTCATCTATTTTTGAAAGACAACTATTATCCAATGATTATAATTTTAGAGATGAGTGCTTCACTACCAACCTAGTTATTCCTTATTGTAAATTTCCAAGAATGGAAGTTTATACCTTTTTAACTTCTGTTTTATTTATTAATAATCAAATGCCCAATACGATTATAAATAAATATAAAAATGGAATAGAACTAATTGTAAAAAAATACCTTAATGAGTTTGGTGATCTAGCCAAGCGGTATTCTTCTGACTATTTGCGTGATAAAATAAGAGGTATTAGAGGTGCATATCAGCATCTTGGGAACAGCAAGGAGGAAACAGTTTCACCAGATGTTGGATGTACTGCCATAATGTTAAGAATTTTAAGGGCTGATTATATTGTAGATACTTTGTGGAAAGAGACCCCGACATGGTTAAATAAAGTTTGTTTTTTTCTGAACGAAGATTTATCAGAAAGCTTTGATAAATTCATTATTTACCCTGAGATATTCGATTTAACTAATGCGGGCATGCTAACAAACTATATTATAGGTGATTCACAAGAGCTAATAAATTTTAATGTTGACAAAAATCTTCTTGATTACCATTTTGACAAAAGTGGCATTATCAAAACCGAAACAATTGATGGCCTAATATCAAATTTACAAGACAACAAAAATAAAGCTCAAATCTCAACTTTTTCGTTAAGTGCTTTGATTCAAGAGAAAAGACCAAGGAGATATACCGATTCTGATGATTTGAATTATTTAGACTTTCTGGAAAATATGCCTAATGATAAGAAGAAATCTTATTTAACTGCATTGGCATATAATGACTGCATTGATGAATTTAAGAATGTGCATTTATCCGATGCAAGAAGAAAAATCATTGAGCAAGAATTTGCAAAAATGGAAAAACATCTGGCCAAATTAGAAAAAAAGACATTGCTTGATGCAGGTTGCGGATTAGGTGATTTTGCAAATCATTTCAAATTGAATGGTTATGATGTTACTGCTGTTGATATATCTCAGAAAATGATAGATGCAGCAAAATCTAAATATCCAAATGTTGATTTTGAGGTTTTGGATTTAATCGAAATGCCTGAAAACTGGATTAATATGTTTGATGGTATTATTTGTGTGACCGCATTTCAACATATACCTTTTGAACAGGCAAATAATATTTTAGAGAAATTTTATAAAGCGCTAAGAAACGAAGGAGTACTTCGAATTGATATTCAAATAGGTCGAGAAATGGGATATGATCCTGATATGAGATACATTGAGTCCTATGAAAGTACAGATGATGCAATCAACAAATTAGAAATAAAAGAAATTGGATTTAAAATATACGAGATCAGAGAATGGAAGTTGAATAAAGGAAAAAATTCATATAGGCGAAAAATTGAGTTTAATTTTGTAGAATTATGGTTGAAGAAATAGATCGCCAGCTGCTAACACGCGGTATAATACATCGGGGTATAAGAGGTTATTAAAGCTTGCTGCCACGCATCAAGTTCGGTGAAACTGGATAGGAAAGTAGCCCGTAATCCCCAACGATTTCATACCGCCATCCGTTATGCCTCATTGTAAAAAGACCGCAGACTTCTGCTTCAAAAAAAATATCATAACTTCAATAAAATAATATCGAAATAAATGAAATTTAACTATGCGTAACGCAAAAATATCCATTCGTTTCTTTGACGACCGCGAAGTACGCGCTATTTGGGATGAAGAAAATGCCAAGTGGTGGTTCTCTGTGTTGGATATTGTTGCAGTGCTTACCGACCAAGATGACTATTCAAAAAATCGCAATTATTGGAAATACCTTAAAGCAAAGTTAAAGAAAGAAAATAGCCAAGTGGTTAGTGCTACTACCCAGTTGAAGTTTCTTGCTCCAGACGGCAAAAGACGTTTTGCTGATATGTTGGATTACAGCGGCATTATTGCCTTAGGCAAAGAATTTCCGGGCAAAAAGGCAAACCGATTTATTGAATGGTTTACATACAGTGATGAGAGTATAGACGGAAAAAGTAAAACAAAAGCGTATGCATTGTTTGAAAGTACTTTTATCAATAGCCTGGAAATTGGTTCAACCAAAGGTTTACAACAAATACATGCTTATTTATTTGGCGGATTATA
>CAINWY010000016.1 GCA_903854645.1 uncultured bacterium
GGACTGCAATTTCAACATATAGGTTTACTATATAAGAAATTGGGAGTATATTCTATAATATGGAAGAATACACAAAAGGGAGTTTGCACCCACTTACACTCGCTACAGAAGAAGCCGTATCTATCTTTAGAGACCTTGGTTTCGAGGTGGTTCTAGGTCCCGAGGTAGAGGATGAGTGGCACAATTTCGACGCATTGAATGTTCCAAAGGATCACCCAGCTCGTGATATGCAAGATACTTTTTTTATCAAGAATAAAAGTGGTTTTGTTCTACGTACTCATACTTCAAATACTCAGATAAGATATATGGAAGAGCTTGTGAAAAGTGGAGGCAAGCCACCATTTGCTATCGTGGTACCGGGAAAAGTCTTCAGGAATGAATCTACAGACGCAACTCATGAAATGCAATTCCACCAGATAGAGGGTCTCATGATCGGCACGGATATAACTGTCGCTCACATGAAAGGCGTTCTCCTCGAATTCTTCAAAAGATTTTTCGTTGGTGAAAATGTAGACATACGAATGCGTCCGAGCTTTTTCCCATTCGTTGAACCTGGATTTGAGATTGATTTGAAGAGAGGAGAGAAATGGATAGAACTTCTCGGTGCAGGTATGGTCCACCCAAATGTCCTTAATAATTGCGGTATAGATGGCGAAGTTTATCAAGGTTTTGCTTTCGGCATAGGACTCGATAGATTGATGATGATGAAATATAAAATAGGAGATGCGAGATTTTCTTATCAAGGTGACCTAAGACTCAATCAATTTTAAATTTATGCTCATTTCTTATAAATGGTTAAAATTATATGTTCCGAATATTCCCGATGTAGATAAGCTTGCAGACCTTATAACTTTTCATATTTGTGAAATTGAAAGTGTAGAAAAAGTATCGAACGGAGATACAGTTTTTGATCTGAAGATTTTACCAGATAGAGCTCATGACCTACTTTCGCATTTTGGAGTGGCGACTGAAATTGCAGGACTATTGGGGCTAAATATTTCAGAAAATTCTTTGAGCAATTCTTTTTCAGAGGTCCTCGGATCTCCTCGCGAAATTTCTTTGGAAGCTCGGCCAGACCATCTGGAAAATAACAGCTCGGCAGAATTTTCAGGTAAAACTTATTTAAAAATAGATATTGAGACAAAAAATTGTCGTCGATATATGGGGCGAATTGTTCGAAACGTAAAGATAGGAAAGTCTCCAGAGTGGATGGTAGGATATCTAGAAAGTGTAGGTCAGAGGAGTATAAACAACATTGTGGATGTAACCAATATTTTATTATTTGGTTTGGGTCAGCCTGTGCATGCATTTGATTTAAAACAATTGGATGGTTCCCATATTGTAGTTAGGAATGCAAAAGAGGGGGATGTACTAGAGCTCGTCGGATCAGAGAAATTGAAAGTGACATTGAAAGATTCCGACATGATGATAACTGATGGCAAAAATAACCTTGCAATTGCAGGGGTTAAGGGAGGTCTACTCTCTGGCATTAGTGAAGACACGACGGACATATTGATAGAGGTTGCGAATTTTGATCCTGTGTCAGTGCGTAGGACAGCACGTAGGCTCTCTGTGCTCACAGATGCTTCAAAGAGGTATGAGAATGATCTGTCTCCTGCATTGTGTGATAAAGCGATGGAGGAAATTTCTTCTCTCGTAAAAGAGCTGTCACCTGATTCAACATTCGAAGAGGTGGTGGATGTATATCCAAACAAAGTAGAGACGAGGAAAGTCATTTTCACAACTTCATATATTGTGAAAAATTTGGGAGTAGAAATAACAGACGAAGAAATAGAAAAAATATTAAATAATTACAATTATGATTTTTCAAAATCAGATGGCGGAATGTTTGAAGTCACTATTCCAACACTTCGTCTGGACCTCACGGGGGCACATGACTTCATAGAAGAGATCGGCAGAGCATATGGATACGAAAAAATTAAAGGTGAACTTCCTAAAATAGATTTTGAAAGGAAGGATAGTATCGTATGGGAGCAAATTTCATTTGCCAAAAAAATCCTTGTAAAACAAGGATATAAAGAAGTTTTGACTTATTCTTTTTGTGATAAGGGAGATGTAGAGATACTCGCTTCTGCATCGGATAAAAACTTTTTGAGAAATAATATTACGGATGGATTGAAGGAAA
>CAINWY010000017.1 GCA_903854645.1 uncultured bacterium
AGGTAAATATGTCACAAGTCGTCAAATACGAGAAAGACTAGAGAAAGAGCTAGAAATCAATGTGGGGCTCAAAATTAATTTTGATGGAACAGACCAAGAAGAAGTACAGGAGGGATATCTAGTCTATGGTAGAGGTGAACTTCACATTGCAATATTACTTGAAAATATGCGTCGTGAGGGATATGAATTACAAGTGTCTCAACCACACGTAATTATAAAAGAAGAAAATGGTAAGAAATATGAGCCTTATGAAGAGGTAACTATAGATGTCCGTAGTGATGTCTCAGGTGCAGTTATAGAGAAGCTTACATCTCGTCGTGGCCTCATCACAAGTATGCACGAAAAGGAGGGTATAGTAAGAATGCTTATGGAAATTCCTACACGTGGACTTCTAGGATATAGAGGTCAGTTCGTTGTAGATACAAGAGGAGAAGGACTACTCGCTTCAAGATTTATTGGGTTCAAAGATTATGCAGGAGAAATCAAGAAAAGAGATGTAGGATCAATGACTAGTATGGTAGCAGGTAAAGTTGCCGCATTCTCTCTTTGGACTTTACAGGAAAGAGGTATACTTTATGTAGAACATGGTGATGAAGTTTATGAAGGTATGGTAATTGGTAATGTAACAAAGGGCGAAGAAATGGGTGTGAATCCAACAAAAGGAAAGCAACTTTCAAATATGCGTTCATCTGGAACAGACGAAGCGGTAAATGTGAAGCCACCCTTTAAACTTTCAATTGAGCGTGCTTTAGAAATTATGGCGGACGATGAATATCTAGAAATTACACCAAAAAATACGCGTTTACGCAAGAAGCTTCTCACAGAGCAAGATAGGTCAAAATCCAAGACTGCCGCAGGTAAAAAGTAATTTGTGTTGTATCTTATGGCTTAATTCAGATATTTGACTTTATTTGATAGTAATGATATTATCAAAGTATAGAACTATAGATTATTAATTTAATTTTCAAGAAAATGCCTAATACTATAACGTTTAAACCAAAGCAGGTTACAAAAAGAATACTTTCAAATCTACCAACTCGCGCATACGATGTGGTTGTAAATCGTTTTGGTATTACTAATGACGGAGAAAGAAAAACACTGGAAGCAATTGGCAAGAAGTATGGCATAACTCGTGAACGTGTTCGTCAGATAGAAAATTCTGCATTGTCTCTTATACGTAAAAGCGATTCTTTTAAGAGCGAAAAGGCTGTCTTTGACGAACTCAAAAAGCTTATGCACACTATGGGTGCTATTGTATCTGAGCATGATTTTTTAAATCATCTATCCAAGGACAAGATCACTCAAAATAATATTCATTTATTTATGACTTTGAGTGATGAGTTCACAAAACACAAAGAAGATGCTAATTTTAAAACAAGATGGAGTGTAGATGCAAATATTTCTGAGAAAATACACTCTTCACTGAAGAATCTTTTTGAAAATTTGACCGATAATGAATTAATTTCTGAAGGCGAATTAGTTGTCAGATTTATGGATGAGGTCAAAGATCTAGCAGAGCAATACAAAAATGAGGAAATCGTCAAAAGATGGCTCTTAATATCTAAAAATTTAAATAAAAATCCTCTCGGTGAATGGGGTAAGTCTAATTCTTCTTCTATTAAAGCGCGTGGAGTCAAAGATTATGCTTTTCTTATGATGAGAAAACATGGCTCCCCAATGCATTTTAGAGAAGTAGCCAAGGCAGTAGCAAGTACATTCGACAAGAAGTGTCATACTGCAACTTGTCACAATGAGCTTATCAAAGACCCAAGATTTGTACTCGTAGGTAGAGGTATATATGCTCTCTCTGAATGGGGATATAAATCAGGCGTAGTTCGTGATGTTATAAATGAATTACTGAAAAAGAATGGTCCAATGACTAAAGATGATATAGTTGACCAAGTAATGAAAGAAAGATACCTAAAGAAGAATACAATTTTAGTAAATCTTCAGAATACAAAATATTTTAAAAAGAATAAGACAGGTTTATATACAGCATGTTAGTTAGAATCCTCACTATTGAAAGATATGTGGGGATTTTAATTTAATATTTCCATAATTTGGTTGTGAGTGATATAATAAAAATATGTTTAATAAGGGTTTTATAAATATTATTTTAATAATTCTCGGTATTATAATGATAGCGATTATTCTTGGTTTTTTTACTCAATCTAATTTAAGAGTCTGGTAAAATATTTACATATTATGATTCAGGATTTTTTAAACGCACAAAATATTAATTTAGTTCAGCTGCTCATAGTCGTTATAGGCTATCTTATGCCTATACCTCTTTCTGTTATTGCACTAAATATGTGGCATCATTATAGGCAGGAGCGTTTTATTATGGGTATTAAATGGGTTCTACTCGAGATACAAGTTCCACGTGACGTCATCAAGAGCCCAGCAGCAATGGAGCTCATTTTTACTAATGCTTTTTATCATAAAAGTATGAAGGGATTCTGGGAGCAGTATATTCAAGGCGCCCCATGGTTTTGGTTTTCTCTCGAAATGGCATCAATTGACGGGAGGGTTCATTTTTATATTCGTACCCCTACACGTATGCGCAATCTAGTAGAAACACAAATTTATGGTCAGTATCCTCAGGCAAAGGTGGTAGAGGTGGATGATTATGCTTTTCATGTTCCTCAGTATAAAAAAGGTGGAGATTGGAATATGTGGGGTTGTGAATTTAAAAAGCTGAGAGAGGATTTCATCCCAATTAAAACATATAAAGGATTTGGGGATGATATGAAAACTGGTGTTAAGGAAGAATTTAAAATAGATCCCATTACTCCGACTATTGAATATCTGGGTTCACTACCTAGAGGTCAGCAGGTTTGGATACAAATGGTAATACGATGGAATGTAAAAAAGTATCATAGCCACAAGACTGGTGAGCACGTAGACTTTACAGTTGCTGCTCAAGAATTCTTGGATGTTTTATTGCGTGATTATATTCGTCTGCAAGAAAATGCCGACAGACCCAATTCATACGCAAAGCAGACTTTCCTACCGGAACATTTAAAGCCTACAGTAGAGGGTATAACAAAAGGATTGGCACAAGTTCACTTTGACTGCGGTATACGATTAATTGCACTTTCAGATAATAGGCTTTGTACTGAGGATCAATTTCAGAATTTGCGTCGCGAAGTACGTTTACTTTTCCGACAATATTCCGCACCATCATTAAATGAGCTTGATCGTGTAAACTCTACTCAGTTTGATGCACCATGGTCTGATCCTACTGGACTCGCTCTAACAAAGATTAAGAAGAGAATGCTTGATTGGTATAGAATGAGAGTGTTTTTTCACCCACCAATTCAATATACATTTAATTATAATAAAGTTTTGGCTGCCTTTTTCCCATCTCACAAAGCAAATATCTTCGTGGTCTCAACAGAAGAATTGGCAACCTTATTTCATTTCCCAGGTATGGTCTCTGAAACTCCTAGCTTTAAACGTATAGAGTCCAAAATTGCTAAACCACCATCCAATTTACCTATTTAATATATGGATTCATTGAAAGAGGAGAAAATAAATACTACTATCAAAGATAATATGGGTGGATTAGATAGTAGATTTAAAAGAAAAGTTTTTATTCTTAATCTAATTCTTGTAATTAGTGTATTTATATTATTGTACTTTTATCTTTTTTCATCACCACTATCAAATAAGGATGTGACTCTTCATTTTGGAACAGACGATTCACTATCTAAAATTTCCACGGAGCTAAAAGCTAGAAATGTGATACGTAATTCCTTTTTGCTTAAAACATTTTTGTATACATTATCATTCGATAAGCATATTCAATCCGGGGATTATTTATTCAAAAGGAATAAAAATCTTTTTTCTATAACATTGCAGATATTAAGAGGGGTACACAATGTGGAAAAAATTAAGGTTACATTACGTGAAGGTATTACAAACAATGAATTTGCAAATATTTTAGCCGATAAAATACCAAGTTTTAGAAAGGATTTATTTCTAGCTGATAAAAGATCAAAAGAGGGCTATCTTTTCCCAGATACATATTTTTTCTATCCCTTATCTACTACTGATGAAATTTTAAATGAATTAACACTAAATTTTAATAATAAAATTAATAGTGTAAGAAGTGAGATAGATAAATCGGGTAAGAGTATAAAGGATATAATAATTATGGCTTCAATTCTGGAGAAAGAAGCAGCTGGGAAAGAAGACATATACATCATTTCGGGAATATTATGGAAGCGTATAAAGCTAAATATGCCACTTCAGGTGGATGCATATGTAAAGACATACAAAGAAGCAGGCTTACCAAATGAGCCAATTTGTAATCCTGGTCTCGTAGCAATAAATGCAGCAATAAATCCTACTCAATCATCATATTTGTTCTATCTCCATGATGATAACGGTAGAGTTCATTATGCTATTGATTTTAGCGAACATAGGAGTAATATAGCTAGATATTTGAAATAGATTTATATGATATTAAAAACCACAAAACAAAAAGAATACGAATTATTAGATTCGGGAGATGGAAAGAAGCTTGAAAGATATGGCGAGTATATTATGTCGCGTCCAGATCCTGAGGCACTATGGAAAAGAAATTTAACCGATAAAGAATGGGAAGGAGCTGACCTAGAATTCATACGAAATGGTACAAAGAACAAGTGGATAATAAAAGACGGTATTCTAAACAATTGGGATATTAATTACGGAAATTTGAAATTAAACATTAAGCCAACGTCTTTTAAGCACATAGGGCTTTTTCCGGAGCAACTTTCAAGCTGGGAATGGATGAGTAATTTAATTACTAATTTCCAATTACCTATAAATAATGAGAAGAAAAAACCTGCTGTTTTAAATTTGTTTGCATATACTGGTGGGGCAACCCTTGCATGTGCAAAAGCCGGTGCCGAAGTTGCACATGTAGATTCTTCAAAGAATGCTGTAGAGTGGGCGCGCAAGAATGCAGAATTATCGGGTCTTAAAGATGCCCCTATAAGATGGCTCATAGAAGATGTAATTTTATTTTTAAAAAGGGAAATTAAAAGAGGGAGAAAGTATGATGCCATTATTATGGACCCACCAGCATTTGGTCATGGGCCTAAAGACGAGCTCTGGAAGATAGATGAGGACTTTTTAAATCTCATGGACTTGTGCAAGGAACTACTATCAGACGATCCTTTATTTATTCTTATAAATGGGTATACGGCTGGATATTCTAGTATTGTTTATCAGAATAATTTGATGGATTTGATGAAGGAATATAAAGGCAAGGTAGAAGGTGGTGAGCTCGTAATAGAAGAAACAAAGAGCAAACGCCTACTTCCTAGTGGAATTTTTGCAAGATGGAGTAGGAGTAATTAATAATTAATAATAAAGAATTGAAAATTAATTCAAATAAAGGAATAACGGTATTTGTTGGTGTCTCCGGTGGAGTGGATAGCTCCGTCGCGGCAGCCCTTTTAAAAGAACAGGGATATATTGTCGTTGGAGTTTTTATTCGTACATGGAGCCCTGATTTTTTAGAGTGCACATGGAAAGATGAAAGAAGGGATGCAATGCGAGTCTGCGCGCATCTTGATATACCATTTTTAGAATGTGACGCAGAGGAGGCTTACAAGAAAGGCGTGGCGGATTATATGATAGACGAATACAAAAAAGGAAATACTCCAAACCCTGATGTAATGTGTAATCGGATTGTAAAGTTTGGAGTCTTTTGGCAATTTGCAAAAAATCATGGAGCAGACTTTATCGCTACGGGGCACTACGCTATAAATAATTACCAATTAAAAAAAGGAGTAGATATTTCTAAGGATCAATCATATTTTCTTTGGACTCTTACGCAGGATGATTTAATTCACACGTTATTCCCAGTGGGACACTTAGAAAAAAAAGAGGTGAGAAAACTCGCAGAAAAGTATAAACTAGGAACTGCAGTGAAGAAAGATAGTCAGGGGGTATGCTTTTTGGGCCCTCTTAATATGAAGGATTTTCTTAAACATTATATAGAAATTAAGAAAGGGAATGTCGTCGACGAGAAAGGAAAAGTAATAGGCTCACACGATGGAGCTATATTTTTCACACTTGGAGAGCGTCATGGTTTTACTATATTTACAAATGAAGATAATAGTATGCCATTTTATGTAGTATCTAAAGATATATCTAATAATACAATTACTGTTTCAACGAGGTCAGGCTTTGATGAAATAGAATACATACCTGAAAGTATTATAGGTAATAATGTAAATTGGATCGGAAAAATTCCTGACAAAGATAAGTCATACACAGCTCAGATTCGCTATCATGGGGAGATTTTAATTTGTAAGATAAATAGC
>CAINWY010000018.1 GCA_903854645.1 uncultured bacterium
ATTAATTTTTTCACTTGCCTAATTATTGATTCTGTAATACCACTTTTGTTTGTAACATCAATTGCTGGTTTTGTTTATGGAATTTTAAAGTATTTCCTAAATCCAGACAATGAAGAAAAGAGGAAAGAAGGCAAAGGTTTTATGATTTGGGGATTAATCGCTATATTTGTCATGGTAAGTATTTGGGGAATAGTTGGTATATTATCAAATACTTTTCTAGATTCGGCACCAAAAGTTATGCCTAGTCTTAATTTGCAAAAATAATTATCGTTTATGTATTGTATATATATTATCTTATTGATATAATATACAGAGTATTGAAAGGTTACTTTATTTCCTACGGTCGGTAGGGTATAAGAAAAATATTATAAGATTTATTGTTTATAAATTATAGAACATATTAACGTCTAAAATATTAAATACGTTAAATGAATCTAAATAGAAAATATGAAAAAACTCATTGCATTAGGTATGGTAGTAGGTGCTCCATTAATAACATTTGCTGCTACAGGTAATATAGGGGGTATTATTGCTCAATTACTTAGTTATGTCACAATGATTGTTCCTGTATTGATTACAGTTGCAATTGGTTACTTTATTTGGGGAGTCATACAATTCATCTCTGCATCTGATGAAGAAGCAAAGAAATTGGGACGCACAAGAATCATCAATGGTCTTATTGGTCTATTCGTTATCGTAGCATTCTGGGGAATTATAGCTGTAGTACAAAGTTCATTCGGAATTGAATCACAAGGAAAGGTAGGCATCGATTCTATAATACCTGGTAAATATTAATTTATTATGAGTTTTCAATTTATTCCTACAGCAGAAGCCAGTATAGTGACCCTAATGGCTAGTATAAATCGGGTTATAGTCAATCCTTTGATATACTTTTTGTTTGCATTAGCACTTGTTTATTTCTTGTATGGCTTGCTTAAATATTTATTGTCACCTGATAATGAAGAGCTACGCACAAGTAGCAAGAGTCATATGCTATGGGGAATATTTGGAATGTTTATAATGATTGCAGTTTTTGGAATTATGAATCTTTTATTAGGGACACTCGGTGTCGGAAAGGGACAAATAGATATAAATAGTGGTGATTATAAGATTGGAACTATGAAATAGCTTATACAAACTATTAAAAACACCCTCAGAGAAATCTGAGGGTGTTTTTAAATATGGGGATCGTGAATACGGTTATTGAAGCTAAAAGATTATTTGAACACTCCGTGTGCATATAAATGTGAGCCACAATAATTTTCTTTCCGTCGAAAGAAAATTTTCCAGCCCCGGACTCAGCTGTTTTCCTTTCTAGAAAAACATGCTTCCGTCTTCACAAAAGCGAAAAAGACTGGAGCAGTCCAGTCTTTTTAAATTCTCGCTTTTGTGACCCTACTGGGAATTGAACCCAGATTACCGGCTTGAAAAGCCGATGTCCTAACCGTTAGACGATAAGGCCGAAAACAATTAACAATTAGGAATTAATAATTACAAATTATAAGCCCTAAAATTAACTCAATTAGTATAACATTTTTATCAAATAAATCAAATTTCCTATATATTTATGGTCATTTCCCGGGTTTTGCAATTATTAAATGATAGTGTAATATAAAAGAAAAATTGTAAACATGATGAAAGATAGTGAAAAAGATTCAGATGATGAAATTTATACTGAATATCATTATGAAAATAATGAAGACCTGCTTATAGCAGAAGAGATTTTGAGAAGAGCCAAAAACCTTATAAAAGGTCTAAAAAGGATTAGGAGATATACTTTGATTACTCAAAGTAGAAAAAAAGAAAAAAAGAATAGTTCGACTAAACCTAAATAAACTACCTGCATATATAATATATGCGGGTAATTTAGTTTATATTTATAAATTTCATGGTAGGTAGAAGATATTGAAGATCAATTTTACTAAATTATATCTAAAAGGTATAATAAAAAAATGACAAAGAAACAAATTGCCCTGATAGTCCTAGATGGATGGGGGTATAGAGAAGATATCAAGGATAATGCTATTGCAGCGGCTCACAAGCCCAATTTTGATAGTTTATGGGAGAAGTATCCACATACAACTTTAGATGCCTCAGGATTAGCTGTAGGGCTACCAGAGGGGCAAATGGGCAATAGTGAAGTAGGGCATATGACAATAGGAGCAGGACGACCACTAGATCAGGATTTAGTTAGAATAGATAAGTCTATAGCAATGGGAGAGTTTAAAGAAAATCCTGCATTCAAAGAATTATTTGCACATATTAAGAAAAGTGATTCGACTTTGCATATCATGGGGCTTCTTTCTCCTGGAGGAGTGCATAGTCACATGAATCATCTTTTTGCTTTTTTACAAATTGCCAAAGACGCTCAAATAAATAAAATTTCCATTCATATCTTTACAGATGGGCGAGATGTACCACCGCAGAGTGCAGCAGGTTATATTAAGGAATTGGAAGATAAGATTACAGAAATTGGAGTTGGAACTATTGCCTCTGTAGAGGGGCGCTTGTATGCGATGGATAGAGACAATAACTGGGATAGACTCACAAAAGTAGAAGAAGTAATTTTTGATGGTAAGGGTGTAGTTTGTGATATAGACCCAGCAACTTACGTCGAGAACCTTTACAAAAGTGGTATCGTTGATGAACACATAGAGCCTATTCTTTGTATTGACGATAAAGGTGGTAAGCATATTATCGAAAAAAATGATGGTATTTTCTTTTATAATTTTAGAGCAGACCGCGCACGAATGATGGCTCATAAAATTTTAGAAAAATCAACTGATATGAATCTTATGCTGGTTACAATGACTAATTATGGAACAGATTATAAATCTAATGTTGCATTTCCTGCTTTATCGGTGGAGACTACTTTAGCAAAGGAGCTGTCTCTGGCTGGTTTAACACAAGCGCACATAACAGAAACAGAAAAATTTGCTCACGCCACATATTTTCTAGATGGTGGAGTAGAAAAGCCATATCCTCTGGAAGAGTACATTCTTATACCTAGTCGTAAAGATATACTTACACACGATCTAGCCCCAAAAATGAAAGCCAAAGAGATTGCAGATAAAGTAATAGAACAAATAGAAAAAGGGACGGACTTTCTCTTTGTGAATTTTGCCAATGCAGATATGGTAGGGCATACAGCCAATGTTCCAGCAATAGTAGAAGGAGTGGAAGAGATCGATTTGGAGCTAGGAAGAATTTTAAATGTTCTTCATAAGAATGGTGGGGTAGCGTGCATAACAGCAGATCATGGAAATGCTGAAATAAATGTAGATCAACAAACGGGAGAGAGGCATACATCTCATACTACAGACAAAGTCCCATTTATTTTGACAAATACGACAGGGACTTTGCATGAAGGGACTCTAGCAGATATATCTCCTACAATACTTCAAATTCTAGGCATAAAAAAGCCTGATTTTATGACGGGAGAGAGTTTAATAAATTAATAATTGCTAATTAATAATTATTAATTTAGACCTTGATAATTAGGCTTTTTTCGATTATAATCAGGTAGTGAATATTTGGGAAGCGTGGCTATGAAATATAAACTTCTTTATATTTCATCTATTTCTGATTAATATCAGAAATAGCGTTGTGAATGATAATGAAC
>CAINWY010000019.1 GCA_903854645.1 uncultured bacterium
CAAGTAATTATTCCGTATATAATTTTAGAATGATTCTTGAGAAATGACTTGTGGAGACAATCGAGACGAGTACAAATAAAAATTAGAGCAGAATCACCTAAGGGATAGAATGCTAGGAAAAGCTATTAAAAAAATCTAGACGTGTGGTAGATATTACAAATGAAAAACACCGTGCTTTGGACATGGTGTTTTTCATATATTTGGTTTGTATCTATAAGCCGGGTTCTGTTCCCTATTGCAAGGGTGATAAATATTTATCTAGGATATATATTACTATATACCTCAAGCGATTCTCCCCCACACCTATATTTTCATTGCATATATAATCTGCGTTGTAAACAACTATGAAAATATGGGTGTGGGGGCACGATCTTGCACACATGTAAGGATTTAGCCGTTTCACCCCTATAGTTACCCATAGGATTCATCCAAAGCTTTCGCCTTGGATGTTCTTTGCTTTCGCTAGGAACGTCTCTGCTCGCACCTCGGGTATTGCTACCGATGGGTATTACCCACTACACCTATATAACTTAATATATTATGTGCCCGGACTTTCCTCACCTATAAATAGGCGCATTCATCCAATACAAACCGAACATATTGTATCAGAATTATAAGGGCTTGACAAGACCATTTAAATTTGCTATACTGCCACTAGTGAGATTAAGTTCCAACGTTTAACAAAGAATTATTTTTGTTCAAACAATTGCATAGCAAAACCCCTACGAGCAATCGGAGGGGTTTTGTATTTTTATCTAAAATGCTATCATGTATTTGTGCCAGCCGCTTACGTGTTTTAGTCAGCGGCTGCACTCACATATGCAATTGTGTTGGAGTTTTGCACCCGCTGACTAAAGCACATAATATAAAAACCTCATGACTCACTCATGAGGTTTTTATATTATGTTTTATTATTTATTTTGGACAGGATGTTCCTGTTGGTGTACTCATTGAACTTTTAGCTACCCCTGTACTATCTACGCAGTAATATTCATTCGTGCCTAACTTTACCCATGAAGCCCAAGCAGTGGCTACATCATTGCATTTATAGACACTTCCTTTTGGTAATGTTATGGCACTAGTATATCCTCCATTTTCCGTTTTATTTGAGCAGAATCCTTTGTATGTACTCTTTGAGTTACTAAAATATATTTCTGCTTTTGCTCTCATGTTTGTCATTATACTTATCTTATTTGCATCACCTGAAGAATATTTCTTATCTGTAGATACATTGAGTGTATTATCTGTACTGACTACACCATTCGTATTATTTGAAACGACGGCATCAGTAGAATTATCTCCCAATAAGGCCGGTGCGGTGGAAGCATCCCCAGCCATTCCACCAAATAATTCTTTTGTTAATTCTTCTACTGTCACTGCCTTTGCTGGCACTTCAACCGTTATTGGTTTATTCCAATCTTTATAAAGAATAGTTAAAAATAATTTCACACTACCATCTTCAGGTTTTTCTGGATTAATAATTGTAGAATTTATAATTATTTTATGTGGAAGATTATCAAATATACCCACCCATAGCTCTCCACTAAAACTACTAATAGAATCTAAAGATTTACTATAGTCAGTGGGTTCTAATGTTGCAAGAGAATCATTACTCTTGTCTATACTCTTCATAAAGTTAGTCAGTTCTGTCATAAAAGAAATAAGAGCTACCTTATCAATATCAAAACTCAAATGATAAGAGATAGCCCCGTCTACCATTTGTGGTAAATTCTTTTTGGTCAATTTAATAAAATTAGCTTTTTTCATTATATTTGCCAACTCTGTTTTTTGCTCATCTGTTATATTGCTGAAAATATTTGTATCTATAGGAGAGGCAGCTAGTAAGGGATTTGTAGTATCGAGCTTTCCATCCTGGGTTTTCACAGGAACTGATACCCAGCGATTCTCAAATGGCTTCAAGGAGAAAAATCCTAAGTCAGGTGCTTTGATAAAATTAAAATAAAGTGATCCATCTATCATGCGGATAGCTATTCCGGCATCTATTTTACCCATTTTAAATAAATAAGATGAATCAAATTTAGGCTTTGTACTATCTGACATATCAAAGGCACCTGTCATATTCAAGTCTGCTGTTTTAGCATCACTAGATCCTAGGCTGAAACTACCTTCTGGTATTTTCATATTTGTGGCATCAATATTTAAATTGGCCTCAAACTTCACTGTCTTATTATTTTTAGATGAGTCAGATATTTTTGAGAAAATAGTTGCACTAGTTATAAAATACCCTGAAGCATAAACAATAGCTCCACCTACTAATAAAACTAAGAAAATAAATATAAAAATCACAGATTTTAGCAATGTATGACCTGATTTGGGCTGTATTTGCATAGCACTATGCATACCCATTGTACTAATACCTGATAAGGGGCTACTAGTTCCGGTGGCTACAGTATTTACAACGGGATTAATATTTTGATTATGAAGAGGATATTGATTTAATGATATAGGCTGTACAAATGGAGTGGTAGTATGCTCTATAATTGGTGATGGCTTTATTGATTGATTTGGAACAACTTCTACAGTCGGAATTGGGTCTGTCGGAGTATAAGAAGTAGGATTTACAATATCAAAGACTTCAATGACATCGAGATCTGTCCATCCTTGTAGCTTTAATTTGGAAGCGATAACATCTCTTGCTGTTCCCTTCTCTACTTCACTTTTCACATACCCTATTAGTTCTGGTGTTGTCATAAATATTTA
>CAINWY010000020.1 GCA_903854645.1 uncultured bacterium
AAAAAGAAAAGTGTAATTTTAAATCTAAAGAAGGAAATGCTCTCATATGCTTCGAAGAAAGAATTCGAAAAAGCAGGAGAGATCAAGAATAAAATTTTTGCTTTGAATCATATAAATGATGTTTCTCTTATAAAAGGTGATTTACTAGATGCTAGGAATTCTAAATTAGAAACAAATAGAATAGAAGCGTATGACATTGCTCATATGAGTGGCAAAAATATGGTGGGAGTGATGACTGTAATAGAAGATGGAGAAGTAAACAAAAATGAATATAGAAAGTTTATAATTCGTACACAGGATGGTGCCAATGATACAGGAGCATTAGAGGAAATTCTTTCTCGTAGATTTCGTCATATAGAGTGGGGATTACCCAATTTAGTGGTAGTTGATGGTAGTACAGCACAGATTAATGTGGCAAAAAGGGTGCTTAGTCGGTATCAGTTTGATATACCAATAGTCGGAGTTGTTAAAGACGAAAGACATAAACCAAAAGCTATAATAGGAGATGAAGGGATTATCAAAGTTTATAAAAAAGATATTTTGCTTTCAAACAGTGAGGCTCATAGATTTGCTATAACCTTTCATAAGCAAAAAAGGAATAAGAGCTTTTTAAAATAACTTTTTATTGATATAATAGTTTAATATGATAAAAGTTGGGGTAATTCGTGGGGGAATAAGCTCTGAATATGAAGTATCACTTAAAACAGGAAGTAACGTCCTTTCCCATCTACGATCGGATAAATTAAATAAAAAATATAATGCTATAGATATATTTATCGACAAAGAAGGGACTTGGCACATAAAAGGGAGGCCAGTATCTATTCTAGATGTATATAACTCTGTAGATGTCGTTTTCAATGCACTCCATGGAGACTTTGGTGAGGATGGTAAAGTTCAACAGATGCTTGATCAATGGAAGATACCATATACTGGTTCAGATGCTTTTGCGTCGGCTCTTGGTTATAATAAAGTTCTAGCCAAAGAGCAGTTTATTTCTCTGGGTATAAAAACACCAAGCTATATCGCTATAGAAAAATATGAAGAAGAAAAAAATTTGGATATTGAAAAATATTCTAAAAAGATAGCAACGCAGATACACTCAAAACTTTCACCACCCTGGATAATTAAACCGCTTTCGGGTGGTTCTTCTGTTGGTATGAAAATAGCAAAGACTTACCCAGAGCTTATAGAGGCCTTCCTTGATGGTATTAATAATGATGTAGATGTATTAGTAGAAGAGATGATCCCAGGTAGAGAGGCTACAGTCGGTGTCATAAATAATTTTAGAAATAAAAATATATATGTTCTCCCAACTGTTGAGATACGTCTAGATAAGAGTAAAAACTTTTTTGATTTTGATGCGAAGTATAAAGGTTTATCAGAGGAGATTTGCCCAGGTAATTTCTCTACAAATGAAAAGATTGAACTTGAAAGGTTAGCTGGTCTTATTCATACTGGACTTAATCTCGATCATTACTCAAGGAGTGATTTTATTATTAATCCAAGGAAAGGTATATATGCGCTGGAGGTGAATACGTTGCCAGGGCTTACAGATGAATCTATTATTCCTAAGATGTTAAATGCAGTAGGAGCAGATGTTCCAACATTTATCGACCATATTATAAAGCTTGCTCTAAAAAGATAAAAATGAAAATTACTATATTGGGCTATGGTTCTTTTGGCTCTGCTATTGCTTCACGATTAGCTTTAAATAATCATACGATATTGAAGAATGTTATTAAAGATAGTGATGTAATCTTGATAGCAGTTCCTTCCTATGCTGTTTCAGGTGTATTAAATTCTCATAAAGACGAAATTACAAATCAAAAGATTATCATTTGCTCTAAGGGCTTTGATAAAAGTGGTGATTTATTTTCAAAAGTATTAGAAAAACAGTTTCCTCAAAATCAGATTTATTTTTTATATGGTCCCACACTGGCAGATGAACTTCAGAGGGGAATATTTTCTGTTATGGTGCTCGCAGGAGGAAAAGGAAAAGAAGATTTAAAAAAGCAAATTGAGCTAGATAATCTATACATAGAATTATCTGATGATATAGTTGGAGTCCAGGTAGGGTCAGCCCTAAAGAATACCGTTGGAATATTTGTGGGCCTTGTAGAAGGAGCAGGGTTTGGAGAGAATACTCAAGCATTTATATATTCAAAAGGCTTACGCGAAATACAAAAAATTGGGTTATATTTAGGCGCACAGCCTGAAACATTTTTAGGCTTTACTTGTGCGGGTGACTTATTTTTAAGATCTAGAAGTAGAATACTAGGAATTGAAATAGGTAAGGGGAGAAGCTTTGAGGAAGTATCCATAGAAATGACTTATCCTAAAGAAGGAATATCTTCTCTTAAATGTATTTTGAAAAAAGAAAACAATCTAGATATGGATTTGAGATTTTTTAAATTAATTCACTCTGTTATATTTGAGGGAATGAAAGTCGAAGATGCTGTAAAGAAATTAGCAGAAATGAATTAAATTATTGAACTATTTCTTTTTTACGGAAAATATCAATTATATAAAAAACATAATTTGTTCCTTTTCCAGAAATATTGAAAAGTATTGCAAGTGTAAATAATACTAATGCAATGTTGATACTATAGAAAGAAACAAGTATAGCAAGTACTGCCGATATGATAGGGAATATTATATGCATTAAGGCGTGCTCATTTTCAGTTTTTGTAAATGGGGCATTTTCGATTGTTTGAGAATTGATAGCATAGCTGCGCATTGCAAAAAGTGAAAAACCAATCAATATAATATTTATAGCAAAAAATATGATAGATGTTTGTGTGTATATGTAAGTACCCAAAAGATGAGAAGAGAATGGAACAAGTCCTACAAGAAAAAAGAATACGCCATTTAAATTTGCAAATTTTGCATCAATATTTTTTACTAAGACTGAAGCGATGAAGTGATGGCTTCTCCAATAAGTAAAAAGTAATGAGAAGCTAAGTAAATAGCTCAAGAAAAGAGGATACATACTCACAAGAGAATGCAAAAGGGTATTATTTGTTATAATCCCTGTATATTCAGGAACACGTAATTCAAAAACGAGTATTGTCATAACGATAGCGAATATACTGTCTGCTAATTGGTCTAATCTAAATTGTTTCATCATAAGTTGATTGTAGCATATTTTCTATATCGACAAAATAAAAAAGCACACGGTAATCTGTGTGCCTTTAAACGTTACAAGACATTAAAGTCTGGGAAGAATGTATATGCTCTACCTCATTAATGAACAGGATATTTCATCTTAAAAACAATATCTTTGTGATATTATCTCTTATAAAGAGAAATTTGAATCCAGGACGACTAACCTCCGACGTCATAAAGCATAGGGACAAGAGCTAGTTAAAGGGGACTCCAGGGAGGATCACAATAACTTCTTCTTTGGTGATTTTTTGATCTGCTAATCCAGTTGGGATCCAATCTACTACATACATAAATATCAATTTAATTTATTCTACATTAACATAGATATTCAATATAATCAAGCTCTATTTAAGAATAGCATCTACAAGTTCATCTCTACCTTTTTTGGTCTTATTTGAGAAGGGTATTATAGGATAAGCGTCTCCCACCATTTTTTTTAGTAGAACCATATTTTTATGATAATCACTTTGAGTCATTCTATCTATCTTATTTGCTACAATTACAAAATCTTTGTGGTGATTTATGAGTTCATTAAACATTAATATATCTTTGTCCGTCATACCCACCGTTAAGTCTATAATAAGCACAACCTTCTTTTGTGTATAAATCGAATTGAATAGATAAGAGTCTATAAGTACTCCTATTTTCTCTCTCCCTAAACCAGAGGCACGCGCAAAGCCGTATCCAGGAAGATCAACAAAATAATATGCATTGTTTACAAGGAAGATATTTATCTCCTGTGTTCTACCGGGAAAGGAACTAGTGCGAGAAGCACTACTTTGAGTAAGGGTATTTATAAGGCTTGATTTACCTACATTTGAACGCCCCACGAAGGCTATCTGAGGTACACCATCAGCTAGTATCTCATCATCACCGACGAGCCCTTTTATAAACTTGGTTGAACTAATCTTCATAAGACTATCTTAGCAGAAAAGTACTTTTGAAGCGAAGATTTCAAATATTATGGTATTATGTGGATAATAATATTAATTAAACAAAATTATATGGCAATTCATTTTGAATGGACAGAAGATATATCAGTTGGTAATGAGATTATTGATGGTCAACACAAAAGATTATTAGATCAAATCAATAAAATATTTGATGAGATTTTTTCAGGAGTTGATCATGAAAAAGTTAAAGAAGCAATACAATTTTTAGATAAGTATATACAGGAGCATTTTACTTACGAGGAAACTTATATGACAAATATAAATTATCCACACTTAATAGAACATAAAAATTTGCATCATGAATTTATACAGAAATATTATAAATTTAAAGAAGATTTCAATACTGGTATAAACAAAGAAACATTACTTCTTGAAATAGAAAGCTATATAGGATTATGGTGGGTAAATCACATAGCTAAAGAAGACAAAAGGTATCAACTTTATTTGATTGATTCTAATAAAAAAATAAAATAGTTATATAGCGGACCATAGTACATTTCTCGAACCCTACAGGTTCAGTACACCTTTTCCATTCGTGAGTACACTCATATGGAAAAGGTTTTCGAGTCCGCTACGAAAAGCACACCAGTGCTTTTCTAAGGTCCACAAAAGTGTACGTCGTCGGAAAAATGGGTCGCGCGCTCGCGCGCGATAATCTGGCGGGGGTTAATAAAATCCGAATTAGGCTTTTGGGCTAATGCGAATTCGGTGGGTGGGCAATGGGTGCATAAATGAGATGAGATATGGATTCTTCTTTTTTAATATCTAAAAACTAATTATGATTAAACCAAAATATTTTCTATACGCGCGAAAATCAACCGAGGATGACGACCATCAGATTATGAGTATTGAAGCTCAGCTTTTTGAATTACGCGAGTTCGCGCGTAAAGAAAATCTTGAAATTCTTGAGGAATTTCAAGAGTCGAAAAGTGCAAAGAAACCAGGTCGTGATAAATTTGGCGATATGATGTCCCGCATTGAATCGATGGATGGCGTTGGAATTTTAGCGTGGCATCCCGATAGACTTGCTCGTAATAGTATTGACGGCGGGCGCATCATCTACGCCGTGGACACGACCAAAATAGTTTCTTTACGCTTCCCGACATTTTGGTTTGAACCCACCCCGCAAGGACTGTTTATGCTTCAAGTGGCGTTCGGGCAAAGCAAGTATTATTCTGATAATCTTAAACAGAATGTTGAGCGAGGGTTCCGCCAAAAAGTAAGACGAGGCGAGTGGCTTACCAAAGCACCCCGTGGCTATACGAATAATCCACGAACGAGAAATATCGAACCCGATCCTGTTCTTGCGAGAATAATTGTCAAAACGTTTGAGGAATACGCCACGGGTAAGCACACGTTCCCATCTATATCACAATTTTTGGCGGAACATAGCGTTGTGACGAGAAACGGAACGCCAGTTAGCAAAGCTTGTATTTCTGAAATGCTCACGAATAAAGTATATATCGGTTTACTTAAACATAAGGGCGAATTTTACCAAGGAAGCTTTGCGCCAATTATTTCAACTCAATTATTTGAAGCCGTTCAAATGCGATTGAAAGAACATTCACGACCCCGTAAAACAAAAGTTGGTCACAATTTTCCTTTTACCGGATTATTTCGTTGTGGCGAGTGTGGAAGTATGATAACAGCGCAATGGGTAAAAGGTAACGGCGGACGTTATCGTTATTATCGTTGTACGAAGAAAAAAGGAAATTGTGGACAGCAATATTTGCGGGAAGATTTACTTGTCTTTCAATTAAGAGAACGACTTCAAGAGATTACGCTTCCCGACGACTACATAAAGTATATGGAAGAAAAAACGAACGAATGGGAAAAAGAAGCGAAAGTATCGTCAGGAAGCTATGTCGGGCGGATTAAAGATAATGAGCGAGAGATACAAAAGAAGCTCGATAATTTAATTACGATATATTTGGATGGCGACATTCCAAAAGAAAATTATCTCGCCAAGAAAAACGAATTATTAAAACAAAAAGTATCTCTCGCACAAAAAATTGACTCCGCCCGAACGGAGAGAAATAATTGGGTCGAACCATTGCGGGAATGGATTTTAGATATAAAAAAAGCCACGCAATTGGTTTCTAG
>CAINWY010000021.1 GCA_903854645.1 uncultured bacterium
CCGCTGTTCGATTCCTAGGCATAAGCAAAGCAGTTTGCTTATTTCTCCCAGCAAAAGAAAACCAGCCTCTTTAAGGCGGTTTTCTAATTTGCTGGGAGACTAGGAATCGAACCTAGATTAAAAGCTTCAAAGGCTTCTGTCCTACCGTTAGACGATCTCCCAATAGAAAACAATATAAGAATACAACAAAAATGGTTATTTTTCAAGAGGTATATTTATGTTAGAATTACTATATGTATTTCACATATATTCTTGAATGTTCAGATAAGACTTTATATGTAGGGTCAACGAATGATTTGAACAAAAGATTGCATAGTCACAATAACTTAAAATCTGGTGCTCATTATACAAAGATTCGCCGCCCTGTAGTTCTAAAATACTTTGAAAAGTTTAGAACTTATTCAAAATCTAGAGCGAAGGAGGGGGAGTGGAAAAGACTCACTCGTGAAAAGAAACTCGAATTAATTAAAAATAGTTAGGAGATAGAGAGTATCTATAGTATAATCTGCGAGTCGTTTAGTATTTCTAATTAATTTATATATATGGATGAAGAAACAACAGTAGAAGCTCCAGCAGTAGAAGCAGCTCCAGAAGTAGTTGCAGAAGTTGCTCCAGCAGTAGAAGCTCCAGCAGTAGAAGCAGCTCCAGAAGTAGTTGCAGAAGTAGCACCAGAAGTTGCTGCATAAATACGTTAAACAGAAATCTGCATAGGCCTTGCCTATGCAGATTTCTGTTTGTATTGCTATTTTGTACTAACAGTGCTATAATATTAAAATAATAGTAATAACTTGTCTAGTATAAGCCAGGTAAAAAATATAATTTATGGGAAATTTTCAAGGAGGTGGTAATAGAGGTGGAGGTTTTAGAGGAGGAAACGGAGGCGGAGGCCGCCCAAGTTTCGGTGGTAGTAGAGGTGGTGATAGAGGTCCTGTCACTATGCACAAGGCTGTTTGTGATGAATGTCACAAAAATTGTGAAGTTCCTTTTCGTCCATCAGGTGATAAGCCAATATATTGTAGTGAATGTTTTGGAGACAAGAGAGGCAACGAAGCTCCACGTCGTGAATTCAGTAACGATCGTCCAGCTCCAAGAAGAGAATTCAATGATAGACCAGCCCCTTCATTCTCAAAGCCCGTATCAGCTCCAGCAGGTAATGATATGAGTAAGCAATTAAGTGAGATGAATAGTAAGCTTGATCGTTTGATAAACTCAATCGAAAAGCTTGCAGGCCCTAAAACAGTTGCGCAAGCTCCAGTTATGAAAGTATCAGCTCCTGTAGTAGCTAAAGCTCCAATCGCAAAAGCCGCCCTTAAAGTTGCTCCAAAGAAAGCCGCCCTCAAAGCTCCTATCAAAAAAGTAGTTGCAAAGAAAGGAAAGACTAAATAATTGAGTACAATTATCGTCCGAACTTTTGTATTCAAAAGTTTTAGGAAGTAATTCATTATCTTTCACAAAAGCTCCCATCTGGGGGCTTTTGTTTTGTTTATGTTAATATAAAATATATGGATCTATTGTTTAAAATACTTTTTGGTATTAAAAGAAGGAAAGTATATAGAGTAAAAAAAAGAATTAAAAGAAAAAGTTTAAATTATATAAAATACAAGAAAGATGCAGCTATCTTAGTAAAAGAAAGATTAGAATATTTCAATAAATTTTATAATTTTAAATATGGGAGAATAGCTATAAGGAATCAAAAGACTCGCTGGGGGAGTTGCTCTAAAAAGGGGAACCTGAATTTCAATTACAAAATTGTCTTACTTACTCCTAAACAAGCTGATTATATAATAGCCCACGAACTTTGCCATTTGAAGGAGTTTAATCACTCACAAAGATTTTGGGACCTTGTCGCTCAAACGATACCAGACTACAAAGAAGTCCGTCATAGTTTACGCACGAACGGTCTTCGCCTCGGATAATATTATCAACCAGATAGAGGCGAGACCACTATCTGGGGGAAGAAAACCTTTCTATTTAACGGAAAATAAGGTAAAGTAGTAATCTATATGGCTCACGGAGAAGTAGTAATACGTTTTGAAAAAGTTTCTTTTGAATATGGACACAATAAACCGATACTCGATGCGGTTGATTTTTCTGTTCGTCGCCATATGAAGGTGACCATCATGGGCCAGAATGGTGCCGGGAAGAGTACACTGTTTTCGCTAATAACTGGAGAGAGAGAGCCAGAAGATGGAATCATAAATCTTGCTCAGAGGACTACGATAGCACTTTCTCGCCAAGTTATACCTCGCGATGAACTTGATCTAACTGTAAGAGCATTTTTTGAAAAATGTTTTAAGGAAAAAGTTTATGATATCGATCCACGTATTGATGATGTTCTAGAAATTGTAAACCTAAAAGGACATGAAAAAGTTCATGAGAGAATCGTGCGTTCTTTCTCTGGTGGTCAGCAAGCGCGACTATTGCTTGCCTCCGCTTTAATTCAAGAGCCAGATATTTTACTCTTGGACGAGCCTACAAACAATCTAGACAAAGCAGGCATAGCACATCTGACAGACTTTCTTGTTAAATACAAAAAGACGGTGATAGTTATTTCCCATGATGCACACTTCTTGAATTCTTTTACAGATGCAGTTCTTTATCTTGATGTTTTTACAAAGAAGATAGAACAGTACGTCGGTAACTATACAGATGTGCGTGACCAGATAACAGCCCGAATGGAGAGAGAGAATAGAAAAAATGCACTTCTTTCAAAAGAGATTCAAGCAAAAAAGGACCAAGCAAATGCTTTCGCAATGAAGGGAGGAAACCTCCGCGCTGTAGCCAAACGCATGCGCGACCTAGCAGAAGAGCTCGAAGAAGAAAAAGTAGACGTAAGAAAAGAAGACAAGACTATCAGGAACTTTGTAATTCCGACGCAAGATGACTATGTGGGAGACATCGTGACTTTTACTTCCGTACCTATCTACAAAAATCATAAAATTAAAAATATAAAAGTAAGTATTAAACTTCGTAAAAATAAGCACTTACTTCTCTCAGGACCCAATGGTATTGGGAAGAGTACACTTCTTGAATCTATTGTGAAAGGCAAGGTAGATGGAATTACTATTTCACCTGAAGTAAGAGTAGGCTACTACAGACAGGATTTTTCTACGCTTGATTTCAATCACACTGTTTATGAATCTCTTGCGGAAACAATGAGAAAGGTGAGCGGAAAGGTCCACGAAGAAAGTATCCGTGCGACAGCTGCTAGCTTCCTAATCACAGGGGATATGGTTTATACACAAATAGGAAGTCTATCAGAAGGACAAAAGGGACTCGTGGCTTTTGCGACCCTAGTACTTACAAAACCAGGCCTTCTTATACTAGATGAACCTACAAACCATATAAACTTTCGTCACCTACCAGTGATAGCTAAAGCCCTCAGTGACTTCAAGGGAGCTATGATACTCGTATCTCACACAAAAGACTTTGTAGAACAGATAAGGATAGATGAAACTCTGGATCTTGATAAATAAAAATATATCTAAAGTAAAAAGCCCACCGAATTTCGGGGGCTTTTTGTGAATTAAAATTAACTAATTATGAAAGGAGATAGTCGACAGCATCTTTCGCCAAATATGAATCATTTTCATTTTTCATAAGTTTTTTAAGAAAGCTAAAGTCATCTCCAAGTGTGATGATTGGGTATTCACCCGGGTCATCTAGTCCGCATGTAGAAAGTAGTCCATTACACAAGCATGCTATTCCTACTGTGTCTGCCAAGATTCCTTCCTTGTGAGAGTACTGATATTCAGGTTCTGCTGAACACCTGTAACCAATTTTCCCATTTGATTTTTCGTAGAGTGTACGCAGCAATCCTTTATCACAGATACGAGGTCTTAATTCATAAATGTAATCTTCAGAAAGCGTTCCAGAAACGACTGCAACTTTGAATGGATATCCCGTTGGAGATACCCTAATGTCAGTTCTCACTTGCAATTCATCATTAAATCCAAGTTTGCAAACTTTTTTTCTGTAAGCTGGCCACATTCCTGATTCTTTGCAAAGTGCAAAAATTGAACCAGCTTGGATTCCTTTTGCCCCGACAGAGAGTGCCCATTTTAATTTTTCTGGTGAAGCATACGCTCCACCAATCCAGAATGGTAATCCCAATTTTGCAATCTCATTATAATTGACCACATCTTTAATCCCGTATTCAACTTTGTTTCTTGGTGGAGCATTATGTCCGCCAGCTGTGGGCTCTTCGACAACAAAACCATAAACACTTCCAGGTGGAAGTTTTGTTGTAAAAAGTAATGCAAGCAAATTTGATGAAATAATTGGAATAAAATGTGGTTTTTTAAGAGAGGGTAGATTTGAGCCAAAAAAACTTTTAGGGTCAAATCTAACTTCACTGCTAGTAATATTTTTACCAATGACAGGAACATTATAACTTACAATGTTTCCTTCATAGATATCATTTATTACTTTTGGTATCTGGAGCGGTATACCTGCTCCCATTGATATCTCGTCTACTCCAGCAAGCATTGCTCCTGTGATAGCATAGATATGAGGGATGTGTATCTTTTCCAGATAATTGATGCTAATCGGATTAGAATGACCTTCTTTTGCTAACCACACAAAAGCGTAGTTGGCACAAATTGTAAGTGAAACTAAGAGCGGATCAGGATTAAGATTAAAAAATGGCACTGTTTTAAAAGGAGTACCTTTAGTAATTCCACCTTTTACAAAATATGCATTTAAAACTTTTTCAGTATGTTCTGGAAAAGGGAAGTGAGAAAAAGCTCTTCTTATGTGCTCGCCGTGATCACCATTTTGAAGAATACATGCAACAACTCTTTCAAGTGCTGTTCCAGATAGTGTACCTATCTGCCCAAGCAATGAAAGCGTCTTTGAGAGAAGCCAGTCGGAGATATTTACCCCCATGCCCCCAAGTCGGATTTTAGGATAGTAATTTTCCATAATTAAATTTTTTTTTGAAAGAAAGTTTTTTTCGAATAATAACATAATTTTTATAATTTACAATATAACCCCCTAGATTTTGTTAGTAAATTCGGGTAGATGAAAATCTTGATTTGGACGAAAAGCGTATATGGATTGAGTGCTTGACAATTTAAAAATAAAGTGTATAATACAGACGTTATGAAAATCAATAATTTAGTCATTTTCCTATTCATATTTGTTGTATTCTCGTTTATTCCTGTCTTTAAAACAGAGGCATGTTATGATGATTGTCCCAATTATTATATTGGAGATTTTTATGATGGGGTTGATTATAATTCTACTTACTATAGAGGATCCAATTATAATGGACCATTTTATGATAATAGGTTTGAATATGATGGAGGTTACTATGATGGATTAAATTACTATTCTGTTAATTATAATTCACCAGAATATAATTCAGTTTATTATAATGGTTTAAATTATAATTCACCGAATTATTATAATGTTGTCTACAATACTCCAGGATATAATACACCGATCTACAATACTCCAGGATATAATACACCGATCTACAATACTCCAGGATATAATAC
>CAINWY010000022.1 GCA_903854645.1 uncultured bacterium
GCAAATCTTTTATTCACTAAAGTTTAATATTAATTTCTTTACAAATTACCCCACAGGCCTTGCCTGTGGGGTAATTATTTAATAGTTTTTAGTAAGCCAAGATTTGATAGAGGCTTTGTCATCTTTCTGCCAAGCTATGTTGGACTCGATGCGTTCATAGGATTGAGCTAGTGTACGAGCAGATCCAGGGGCTACATTTTTTGCAAAGAAATTCTTGATGTCTTTGAGGTCTTTTTCCTTTGTATGTGTACCGAGAGGCGATAGGACTCGGGAGAGGAAGTGCCCACCCTCACCAAACTTCTTAACTATTACTTTCCAATTACTCTTTATGAATTTCCATGTGATATCTTTACCATAACTATTCTGCCAGACCCCTACTATTATGAATGGAGCATCCTGGTCTCGGACTTCTTTAGATATTGCAAAGCTCAATGTTTTTAATAGCAAGTCTTTATCTTTGAATGAAGTGAGGGCTCTTGCATATCTGTCTTTCTCTTCGTTGAAAGTTTCTTCTTTGTATAATTTTTCAAATAGTTTCCATTCTTTTAGACCACCATTTGCTGCAATGATACTATATATTACTCCGCGGATGTCTGCTCGTATAGGCATTTTGGATTTATTTCTAAATATTTTTTGAGCAGATAGGATTACTTTCTGATCTCCATAATGAGCAGACATAGATAATACTAAGCTTCGCAAGAATGTACGAGAGTGCTCCTCGCCTTTTATATTCTCCCATCCTAGTTCTTTTTTGATGTGGCTAAATAATGAGAGCACATATTTGTTATAGGTACCTTTCCATTTTTCTTCACCTACGATATTTGCAACTCTGTTTATACCACTGGCTATTTCAGACCAGACGATATACTCCGTTTCATTTTTATATACTAGCGAGAACTCTAGTGCTTCGATTGTATTTATATATCCACCCTCAGCAAGAGCAAACACATCACGGATAATCCCCAGTCTGTCCTTCACTCCAAGTTTGCCATTTTGTATTTCCTCTTTTAAATTTTTGAGAGTCTCCTTGTCATAGCGTACACGGATAAAAGATTCCTCTTCCTTATTTACCTTACCTATGGATGTGCCTATCAATGGTGCAGACTTTTTTGTGAGAAGCATATTTATAACTTCTCCACTGCCTACATCAACTTCACGTGATAATGTTTCGTATTTCACAGGTATCTGCCACAAGTGCTTTTTATTTTTTGAATCTTTATATTCCTTTGCCTTCACTCTACTCGAGAAGAACCTCTCCTGAGCAACTCCCCATATTCCCCCTAGGAGAGAACTTGGGGAACTTGGGGAAATCGTTATGAGAGGGTAGCCGGTTTCTTTGGTCCAGGAATTCATTAGTTCTATAACTTTCTTTTTAGATGTTTTTTCAAAAGCGTCCCAGAGGTCTATCGTATTTGTATTCTTATAGCTGTGAATCTTTAGGTAGTGGTGGAGCCCCTGACGGAATTTATCGTGGCCCAAGTATTCTGCTAGCATACGTATGACAGCCGAGCCTTTTGCGTAAGAGACCATATCAAAGATTTCGCTTATTTCATCTGGATGGTGCACTACCACTTCTATAGGGTGTGATGTAGCAAGTGAATCAAGCTTCAATGCCACAGCATATCTATCTGCAATATTTAAATCCCAGACTTTCCAATTTGGGAATAGCTTGTCTATGCATAAGTTCTCCATATAGGAAGCAAAGCCTTCGTTGAGCCAAAGATCAGTCCACCAGTGCATAGTGACGAGATTGCCGAACCATTGGTGTGCGAGCTCGTGAGCAATGACGATTGCCGCCCACTGTTTGTTCGAGAGACTGGTATGTATGTCATCTACTAGTATTGCAGTCTCACGGAAGGTGACTGCGCCCCAGTTCTCCATCGCAGCACTTTCAAAGTCTGGAATTGCTATGAGATCCAGAGTGGGTAGTGGGTATGGTATTTCAAAGTACTCATTGTAGAATTCTAGTGATCGTATCGCTACATCGAGTGCAAATTTCGCTTGGTGTTTCTTACCCGGTGTTGTATATACGCGGACAAGGGTTTGGGCAGCATATCCTTCTACATATTCAAATTCACCGATTATAAAAGCGAGTAGGTATGTAGACATAATGGGTGATGGAGCAAATGATACAATCTTGTATCCGGCACTATGTTCTCGAACTTCTGTAGGTAGTGTATTTGAAATAGCTGAATGACTTTCAGGAATTACAAGAGAAACAGTAAAGACCGCCTTTTGTGCGGGCTCATCAAAGCAAGGGAAGGCGCGTCTCGCGTCGGTCGCTTCAAATTGTGTAGTCGCTATGAATTTATCGGCACCTTCTAGAACATACTTACTTTTATAAAAGCCTCGTAAATTATCCGCAAGTATTCCAGAGAATACTAAAGATAGCAGGCCTTGTCCTTTTGCAAGTATATCTTTGAAATAAAATGTAGCAGTTTCCTTCTTGGTATCATAAGCAATTTTATATGCAAACTGTTGTATGTTATGTGCTTTATAACTTGCTGTCTCTATATCTATGTCTTTACTATGTAGGGTTATACTTTTAATATCTTTTTCTATCTTTATCTTGATGATTTCAGAGCCTACAAACGTAGAAGCGAGTATATCTGGATGCAAAGTTAGCTCATAATGAGAGGGGATTATATGTTTTTCCAAACGTACAGATTTGCTATTTTTAGTGTGTGTTTTTGTCATAATAGTGATTATACCAAAGAAAAGTCCTTAATAATAGGCCTATTTTGTGTATATATGGGTAGTCAATATAGGGCTTGACAAATAGGATACTTATATGCTATAATACCAACATGAAAAATAAAGCATTAAAAAATTTAATAGCACTCAGCATCTTTGCGTTTTCAATTTTTAGTGTGAATCTTGCAAGTGCTTCTTCACTTTACTATGATAGTCCTTCTTATGATTATAATAATTATTATGGAAGTAATTATAATGTCAGACAGCAAATTATAGATCAACAGAATTCATTTAGACAGCGTCAATTACAGCAAGAGAATCAATTAAACTCACAGAATTATTATAATGAGCAACAGAAGATAATTCAGGAGCAGAATCTTGCATTACAGAAACAAGGTCTTGCGGTAAATAATTCAAACTTAAATACTGTCTATTATGCACAGCCACAGACTCAATATGTAGCACAGCCAGTAATAAACCAAGTAAAATATGTTCCTACTTATACAGCACAGCCTACCACGACCTATCTACCAGCTAGTGCACAAGGAGCATCAGCTTATAACTCAGTCAGTGCAAATAAGGTAAAGACAAGTACAGGAAGTTATATTAATTTCGATCCAAACATGCAAGCAGCAAGTGCTTATGGGTATAACAATGGTCAAGTAGTAGGTACAGAATATGATCCAAACGGAGTGACTGCATTATCTATGAATGGTTCTGGAAGTTTCCTTCCATCTTCAGTATTTCAATGGTTTATGTTTGTCCTCTTAATACTAGCAATCATTATAGTTGCTCGTATGATAATCAAAAAGAGAGCGATGAATAAAATGCACCAAGACCCTACTCATTAATTAGATTAAATAAAAAAGCGTCCATTAGGGGCGCTTTTTTGTTTGCTTACGATTGCTCGTCTCTAGGCTGTTCTGATTTAAACATTGCAAATAGTATATCTACTGCAAGTTTCGATAAACCAGTTTCTTCCATTACTTTTAGTTCAAGTTCTTCCAGATCCTTTTCCACCTCTTTTAAATTTAAAAAATAAAAAGAAATTTAGCAAAATCAAGATGATTAGACTTAATATTATTTCATAATGATTCTTTGGACCAAATATGAGTACAATTAAGCAGAAGCCCAATACGAATCCTAAACTTATTGCAGCGTTTAGAATGAGTATTAATAGAGCCCACGTGATGAATAGTGCCAAGAATGAGTCGTTCCAAGTGTTTAGTACAAGGATAGTACTTAAAACTAGACCCATAAATAGTCCTACAAAGAAATTATCATCATGGGTAATCTCTTTGACGAAAATTTTCAATTTTTGTAATGCCATATCGTGTAGTATTGATTTAATAAAATGGTATCACAATTTTGCTTTTTTACCACTTTTTTGGTACTATAACCTAGTCTATAAGTAATAGACACATTCCGTGGTAGCTCAGCGGTAGAGCGGTCGCCTGTGGATATTTTCCAATAAGATATATAATATACTTATATGTCTGACAATAGAAAATATGCTGATAGGCGCGAAGCACTTATCAAAGCTGTTGCGAAGAGACGCAAGAAGATAAAGGAACTTGCGGTCGAATACAAAGGAGGCAAATGCCAACTTTGCAATTATTCTAAATGTATAGATGCTCTTGAGTTTCATCATATTGATTCTTCTAAAAAAGAATTTGGTATAGGGGACAAAGGATATACTAGATCTTGGGATAAGGTACGCAATGAATTAGATAAATGCATAATACTATGTGCAAATTGCCATAGAGAAATCGCATCAGGCATTACGCAGCTTTCTACTGAAAAGTAGATTGAAAAACGAGGTGAATTCGGGGAAGCCCTATATGGGTAATCCCGAGCCAAGCTTCAGCTTAAAAGCTGAAGAAGGTGTAGAGACTATCCCTTCGGGGAGTACTCCAAGATATAATATTATTTTGGCGGAAGCGCCTTGGTCCTAAGTTTCTTTGCAAAAAGAAATATGGATATGATATAGTCCATCCCTTTAAGTAATTTTAGGATAAATGTAAGCGATTGGTCGTAGGTTCGATCCCTACCCACGGAGCATTTTTAAACACCTATTTTATAATGGTTATTTTTTGTACCTTAGTAGAAGTTCGAACCTAATGTATAATAGAAAGATGAAAATTGAAGTAATAGGATCGGGGTGCAAGAAGTGTAAAACATTATTTGAGCTTACAGAAGTTGTAGTAAGAGAATTAAATATTCATGACATTGTTTTATATAGTAATGATATAAATAAGATCGTATCTATGGGTCTAATGAGTAGTCCAGTATTAACTTTGGATGATAGACCTATTTTAGTAGGTATTTTACCAGATAAAGAAAGACTAAAAGAAATTATTTCTAAAAATTTATAATAGATCATGTTTTATCCTATACAACTACTAGCAGACTGGTTAACCTACACAGTTTTTAGAATTGCATCGAAAACTTTATTAGGAGATGCTGTGAATTTTTTCATATTTGATACTATTAAAATCTTAATTCTTCTTTCTGTCATTATTTTCGTTGTATCAATAATCAGGTCATATTTACCACCCGAAAAAATACGAGCAATTTTATCTCATAAGAATAAATATGTCGGTAATGTTTTGGCCTCACTCTTAGGGATTATTACTCCATTTTGTTCTTGCTCAGCTATTCCATTGTTTCTTGGTTTTGTTCAGGCGGGTGTCCCACTTGGAACAACTTTTTCTTTTCTTATAGCTTCACCAATGATTAATGAAGTTGCTATTGTTTTGTTACTTGGATTGTTTGGTTGGAAGATTGCACTTGTTTATATAGTTAGTGGCCTAGTTATTGCTATTCTCTCAGGTATCATAATAGGACATTTGAAGGTAGAAAATCTTGTTGAACCATTTGTTTATCAGAATTCAATAAATGGTAATATTGATCTACCAAATATGACAAGGAAAGAAAGAATTAATTATGCTCTTCTATATACAAAAGATATTTTAAAGAAAGTTTGGCCATACATATTAGTAGGTATAGGTCTAGGTGCTTGGATACATGGCTACCTACCTGCTGATTTTCTAGCTCAATATGCAGGATCTGGTAAATGGTATGCTGTGCCACTTGCTGTATTAATAGGTATTCCTCTATATTCAAATGCCGCTGGAGTTATACCGCTTGTATCTGCATTAACAGAGAAAGGTGTGTCTATGGGCACCACACTCGCGCTTATGATGTCTGTCACGGCATTATCGCTTCCTGAATTTATGATTCTTAAGAAAGTAATGAAGACCAGACTTATATTTATCTTTGCTGGGATAGTCGCTGTGGGTATTATCTTTACAGGGTATTTATTCAACTTCATTTTATAATATATTACTTGACTTATATTTTCTCTTGGTATATCATTCAAATATGCATTTGAATGAATTAGCCAAATTAATGAGAACAGCGGGGGATGAAAGCAGACTTAAAATTCTGTGTATTATTTTCAATAAAAAGAAAGTATGTGTATCAGATATAGCAAAAGAACTCGATATGAGTGTCGCTATAGTCTCGCATCATCTCCAAGCATTATCACGTGAAGGTTTACTTTTATCAGCAAGAGAAGGAAAGAGGGTTTGTTATGAGCTTCCCAAAGATAAATTTGTCATGGATCTGAAGAATTTTATATGCAAGTATAAGTAATTATTAATTAGACTAGATGTAATATATGGAAATTAAATATTTAAAAAATCCAGAAGAATTTGATATTTTAAAACAAAAGTACTCTTTGTTAGTTTTAGACTTTTATTCTGAAGAATGTCCGCCTTGCGAAAAACTAGCACCTATATACGAAAGGATGGCGAAAATATTTACCTCCATATTGTTCGTAAAAGCTTTTCGTCAGCAAAATAGAGAATTAGCTCTGTCTTTAGGAGTTAGCGGTTCACCAACTGTTTTATTTTTCAAAAATGGTGAAATGCTAGATTCTCGTCTCTCAGGAGAGATTGAAGAAGATAAATTTAAATCCATTCTCGATTCTATGCATGGGGAGATAAATATAGAAGTAGATGAACCAAAGATTACAGCCGAGGAATACGATCTATGTATTATTGGTAATGGTCCAGCAGGGTTATCTGCTGCTGTCTATGCTTCAAGGTATAAAATAAAGCAGTTGCTTATAGGTGACCTTCCTGGCGGCCTGATGACTTCCTCTCACAAGATATGCAATTTCCCTTCAGAAATTGAAATATCAGGAATGGATTTAACAAAGAAAATGACAAATCAGATAGAAGCCTTAAATGTTCAACAGAAGAAATTTTCAAGGGTTAATAAAATTAAAAAAAGTGGATCATTTTTTGAGCTAACTTTATCAAATGGAGAAATTATAAATTCTAAAACGATATTACTTGCTACGGGCACAAAGCATAGACATCTAGACCTGCCAAACGAAGAGCAATTTGTTGGAAAAGGTGTTTCGTATTGTGCCACATGTGACGCTTTCTTTTATGAAGACAAAATCGTAGCAGTAATAGGCGGCAGTGATAGTGCAAACACCGCAGCGCTGTATTTAGCTTATATTGCCAAAAAGGTATATCAAATTTACAGGGGGAACGAACTGAGGGGGGATTTAACCTGGATTGACCAAGTAAAGTCAAATAAGAAAATAGAAATCATTTATAACACAAATGTTATTGATATCATTGGAGAAAAGCAGGTCTTAGGAATACAATTAGACAAAGCATTCAATGGAAAAGACAACTTGGATATCGATGGGATGTTTATCGAAGTTGGCTCAAAGCCAGATAATGAATTGATAAATCAACTGCAACTAAAAGTAGATGATAGTGGGTATATCAAGACCAATCAAAACCAAACAACAAGCTTTGAAGGAGTGTGGGCAGCCGGTGATATAACTACAGGTTCAGATAATTTTAGACAAATAATCACTGCTTGTTCTGAAGGTTCAATAGCAGCCCAAAGTATATATAAATATTTACAAGCAAACAAAATTAATAATTAATTAAAATAAATTATATGAAAAATCATAATGTTATCGTTTATTCAACACCAACATGTCCGTACTGTGTCTACGCAAAGGATTACTTTAAAAGTAAGGGGGTTTATTTTGTAGATATAGATGTTTCAAGAGATAGAGCAAAAGGTGAAGAGATGGTCCGTAAGAGTGGTCAGATGGGTGTGCCAGTAATAGATATAGATGGAAATATTTTAGTCGGTTTCCAGCCAAATGAATTTGATAAATTGCTAAAATAATATGAAAAAAACAATATTTATAACTTTGGGGATTGTGGCTTTAGTAGGTGCCTTGGTTGCTTTTAGTCCTACTAGCGCAGATGGTCTACGTACTGAGATAACTTGTGCTAAATGTGGTGGACACTTGGGTCATTTATTCATCGGTGAGCATTTAACAGA
>CAINWY010000023.1 GCA_903854645.1 uncultured bacterium
GGTGGTGGGGGACGAGTCGCTATTCATTATAATACTTCAACATTTGTTAAGACTAATGCGACATCTCTAGGATGGAGTGGTTATGGTGGTGCCAGTATGAATGGAACTGTAAAATGGATAGATAGGAACGTAGTTGTGCCGGTACTAAGCTCTGCGAAAGAACTTTTATCATTTAATTTTGAATTATTAAGTCCTCTTGTTATCGGTACTATTTCAGAGAGTGACCATACAGTGAATCTTATGGTCCCATTTGCAACGGATATAAAAGCATTAATACCGACAATTGAAATTTCCGAGAAGTCAGTAATGGCACCTCTTAATCAAGTGGCACAAGATTTTACAAATCCTGTAGTTTATACTTTAAAAGCAGAAGATAATTCTACTTTGTCTTATATTATATCAGTTACTGTGGAGCCTGATCCTAATCCAGTACCTCCAGTTGAAGAAGAAGTAAAGGATCCTATAGTAGAAGAAGACACAGGAGATCCTATTATAAAGTCATATACATTAAACGGTGGAACTGGGTCTATAACGATTAATCCACTTGTGAATAATTTATCTATTATTTTAAATTCAAATAAAAATGTGGATTGGGTATCAGTAAAGATTGAGAACCAAAGTAATAATAGATTTTATAAAATATTTTATTCAGGGAATAGTTGTGTGGATGGCTCGAAAACTTGTACGAAAGTTTGGAATGGACTTCTCTCTGGTGGGGGATTACTACAAAATGGAAATTATAAAATAAAAGTCCACATAAAAGATACAGACAATAGAGAGTACAATGCGTATCTCCCAGCATTAATCATTGTTAATTTATAAATATTTTTTTTAAGCACATATAAATATTATGAAGCAAATAAAAAGATTTAATAGTTTGACATTCTATCAAATAAACACATTCTTACATATATCAACCATGGTTGATATATGTAAGAATGTGTTTATTTGATAGAATGTCAAACTATTAAATCTTTTTATTTGCTTCATAATATTTATATGTGCTTAAAAAAAATATTTATAAATTAACAATGATTAATGCTGGGAGATACGCATTGTACTCTCTATTGTCTGTATCTTTTATGTGGACTTTTATTTTATAATTTCCATTTTGTAGTAATCCCCCACCAGAGAGAAGTCCATTCCAAACTTTCGTACAAGTTTTCGAGCCATCCACACAACTATTCCCTGAATAAAATATTTTATAAAATCTATTATTACTTTGGTTCTCAATCTTTACTGATACCCAATCCACATTTTTATTTGAATTTAAAATAATAGATAAATTATTCACAAGTGGATTAATCGTTATAGACCCAGTTCCACCGTTTAATGTATATGACTTTATAATAGGATCTCCTGTGTCTTCTTCTACTATAGGATCCTTTACTTCTTCTTCAACTGGAGGTACTGGATTAGGATCAGGCTCCACAGTAACTGATATAATATAAGACAAAGTAGAATTATCTTCTGCTTTTAAAGTATAAACTACAGGATTTGTAAAATCTTGTGCCACTTGATTAAGAGGTGCCATTACTGACTTCTCGGAAATTTCAATTGTCGGTATTAATGCTTTTATATCCGTTGCAAATGGGACCATAAGATTCACTGTATGGTCACTCTCTGAAATAGTACCGATAACAAGAGGACTTAATAATTCAAAATTAAATGATAAAAGTTCTTTCGCAGAGCTTAGTACCGGCACAACTACGTTCCTATCTATCCATTTTACAGTTCCATTCATACTGGCACCACCATAACCACTCCATCCTAGAGATGTCGCATTAGTCTTAACAAATGTTGAAGTATTATAATGAATAGCGACTCGTCCCCCACCACC
>CAINWY010000024.1 GCA_903854645.1 uncultured bacterium
ACGATGAATATACTGCGTTTAGAAAACAAATGACTACTCTCCTGTATCATATTTTTCAAGATATGAGGTAAGCTGACGGCTCACTTTTATGAATGTAGCTCTCTTTGGGAATTCCTTTAGCTGTCTTGCTCCTATATATGTAGCGGTGCTACGGAGTGAACCTAGTAAATCTTGGATGAAGTCGTGTATGTCTCCTTTGTGTGGTATCAAAGTATATCGTCCTTCGCTCGCTCTATGTTTCTCCTTCTTGCCATAGAATTCTTCCATGGCTTTATTGGAGGATGAGCCAAAATATTCTTTATATTTTTTACCATTTTTCTCTATAGTCTCTCCGGCACTTTGTTCAAATCCAGAGAATAGAGAGCCACACATATTGAAGTCGGCACCTCCACAGAATGCTTTTGCTATGTCCGATGTGTATTGCTGGCCACCATCTGCAATGATTCGCCCTACACCTCTCTCATTGGATAAACCATGTGCGGAGTCTGCACATTCTATAACAGCGGAGAGCTGTGGATATCCTACGCCTGTCATCTTTCTCGTAGTACAGGCTGCGCCTGGTCCGATGCCTATCTTTACTATATCTGCCCCTGCTAGGATTATCTCCTCTGTGATTTCATTTGTGACGACATTGCCAGCTATTATGATATGGTTGGGACATAGCTTGCGTACACTCTTTATATCATCTAGGAATGACTGTAGGTATCCATTTGGAACATCAATACAAATAAAAGAAAATTTCTCTAGTAGGCCCTTCTTCTTCATAAGCTTTAGCTGTTTTGTATCTTGCTCTCTGATACCTGTGGTGTAGCAGATGAAGTCTGGGTTGTGGAAAGTTTTAAAGAATTTCTCATAATCTGCTATAGAGTAATACTTATGGAAAGTCGTTATCATTTTATATTTGGAAAAGATTTCTGCCATTTCAAAAGTACCACAAGTAGCCATATTGGCTGTCATTATGGGTATACCACGCCATTTCTTTGGGGAGTGGTAGAAAGTAAATGATCTCTCGATCAATACATCCTTCCTCGATTCTAGTGTGCTTCTCTTTGGTCTCAATAAAACATCCTCGTAATCTAATTTTACATCATCTAATATTCTCATATATATAAAGTATACACTTAATTATGATTTTGAAAAATTTGAAATTTAGACGACTTATTTGACTTACAAATATTAATGTGTTATTTTTTAGTAAAGGTTAATGTATATTTAAACTAAAAACATTCAAGATGAAACAAGTTGAAAGGTTATTTGGAATCGCACTATCTGTGCTATTCGTCTACGCAATGGTGGAATTGCTCTTTGGGGTTTCAGGTGTTTTGGCCTCTAGTCCCACTCATGTAATTCCATTTCGTATTAATAGCTCCATTCTAGTGATGGCTATATTATTATCCGGTATAGCGGGATTAGTTTTTCCTGTGTGGAGTATAGGTAAATATCTCAATACCAATGATGCCGAGAGAATAGTTGCATATGAGTATGCATACAAGAAAAAGTACTTTGTGTTGTGTATCGGATATATAGGTCTCATCTTTTGGTCTATTTCTGGTGCCCTATTTGATTGGTCTTGGATTTTTGGTACTTTACTTCTTTTATGGATTATCGTGTATTTAATATTATCTATGTTTAAAAAGTAGATATATAAAATACGAATTTTCAATTTTAAATTTAAACCACATTTAGCTTATAGCTAAATGTGGTTTTTATTTTATTATTTATGTATATGGTATTATAGAAAAATGAAACGTTTTATATTATTATTGATACTTTGCCTGTGTATATTTCCACTTATATCTTCTGCCGAAGATGCCACCCCTCCTATACGCATTTTGATAGTTCCAGGACATGATAATGAAGTATATGGCGCGGAGTACGGAAATATAAAAGAGGCAGATATGAATCTAGTACTAGCTACTCAAATATATAATATATTAAAAAAAGATAAAAGATTAAAACTTTATATAACTAGGGATAGCAAGGATTTCGTTAGAGAATTCAAGGATTATTTTGTAAATCAAAAAGATAAAATTATTGCTTTTAAAACAAAAGCAAAGAAAGACACACAAGTAAAGGTTGATAAGGGAACTTTTGTTTACAAAAAAGGAGTAGGGCATAATCAAGTGAATCAGGAGACAGCCATAGGCTTGTATGGTATCAATATGTGGGCCAATGAGAATAAAATAGATCTCGTAATAAATGTGCATTTTAATGATATAACACGAGAAGATAAATGGAGTATAGGGACAACGAAAGGTTTTGCTATCTATGTTCCCGGCAGCCAGATGGCAAATAATGTGGAAAGTACTAAACTCGGAGAAAGTATTAAAAAAGAGCTATTGAAGAAATATAGTGTGAGCAATTTGCCAGTAGAGAAGAAGGGGGTTATAGCGGATCAGACCCTCATAGCATTAGGAGCCAGTAATACTCTAGTAGATGGAGTAAAATCAGTATTGATTGAATACGGTTATATCTATCAGAAAATTTTCAGGAATAGTGCTACTCGCCATCAAGCCTATAAAGATATGGCATTACTAACATCAAACGGAATTTTAAATTACTTGTTTAAGAAATAGAACACTGATGTGTTATCTCGTGTTATAATTTATAC
>CAINWY010000025.1 GCA_903854645.1 uncultured bacterium
ATCCTCTCCGTAATACTAGTAATAGTACTAAACCCATCTGAAACTTTAAAGAAATCTCGTGATTCACAAAGAATGTCTGACCTAGCAACCCTAAAGAAAGCAATTGGTCTCTATGTAACAATGACACCGTATCCAAAGCTAGCAGGAATTGATAATACAGGATGTAAAGGTACAACAAGTAACGCCAGTACATGGGATACAGCAAATGACAAGATATACTACAGTTATCCAAGTGATGCACCCGGTGCTCCTATTACTGCTACATCACTAGATGGAGTAACCTTTACATCAACACCTGGACAAGTAACAAAAGCCTACCTATCTCGTACTGATGGTTCCGGATGGATACCCATAGACTTCTCTACCATAACAGGAGGTTCACCTATATCTGTACTACCTGTAGATCCTATTAATACAATAGCAACACCTAGTGCACCCAAGAGTACGGACCTCGTATATCGCTATACCTGTTCTGAGAAGACTCTTACCTATGAGATTAGTGCAACTCTTGAAAGTAGTGCTTATACAGTTCTCGACAACAAGATGACGAAGGATGGGGGAACGGCTGATAGCTATTTTGAAGTAGGGACAATGTTGTCGCTTTTGAATGCGGAGAGTCCAGCTCCAGTAACCATTGTCTCAATTGGTGACTCTTATGGTGGAGGCAAAGTAGCATATATTTTACAAGTAGGTGACCCTGGGTATAGTGCTTCTATACAGCATGGATTGATTGCCGCTACTGTTGATCAAAGTTCGGGTATAGTATGGTCAAATGCTGTTAATTATAATATTTCTGTACCAGGAACACTTCCAGCTCTTGGAACAGGCTTAACAAATACAAATGCAATTGTCACACAAAATGGTGCAGGAACTACTTATGCAGCTGGATTAGCACGAGCATACACTGATGGAAGTTATGTGGATTGGTATTTACCATCAAAAGATGAACTTAATAAACTATATTTAAATCGAGCAGCAATTGGCGGTTTCGCTTCTACCTACTATTGGAGTTCGTCAGAGGGCAGTGCGCCCTACGCCTGGTACCAGTACTTTACCAATGGTTCTCAGGGCAACTACTACGCTAAGGACTCCACGGGCTCTGTTCGTGCAGTCCGGGCTTTTTAACTATTTATCAATTTAACTATTAGCACGAGCATTAGTTGTAGACAACTAATGCTCGTGCTGTGAATCTATTCAAAAAACTACCACTCGGTAGTTTTTTGGAGGCAGATAACGGGCATTTATCCACACACATATATATCTAAAAAATAATAGAGATAATATATGGAGTACCATATAGCAACGGTTCTCGGATACCAAGCCAATTAAAGGTTACTTTATTTGCTTGTACTCCTCGTTTGTTGCTATAATAATAAGGTACTTCACTTGGTCGACACTTTGTAGTACCTTATTATTTTTTTATATATAATTTATTATATCATGACATTTTTACAAAATTTAGGATTAGTATTTCAGGGCTCACTTTTGGATCTTTGGTATGGTTTTATTAATTTCGTTCCAGGACTTTTACTCGCAATAATATTATTTATCGTAGGATGGGTAGTAGGTTCAATCATAGGTAAGGCTATAGCTCAAGTTATAGGTGCTCTTAAGATTGATAATCTTTTTGAAAGTGCAGGTGCAGATGAAGTTATGACTCGAATGGGTCTGAAACTTAATATCGGCAAATTCTTTGGGCTTATCGTAAAGTGGTTTATCATAATCGTATTTTTGATGGCCTCACTTCAAATAGTTGGACTCACAGATGTGAATGATTTTCTAAAGGCAGCAGTTCTGCTTTATTTGTCAAAGGTGATTATAGCAGCTATCGTATTGATCATAGCTACTGTTATCTCTGAGGCAATGCAAAAGATAGTAATCGCTTCATCAAAAGCAGCAAATATTTCTTCCGCACATATGCTAGGTTCTATCACTCGATATGCTATCTGGGGATTTGCAATCATTATTGCTCTATCAGAGCTAGGTATTGCAGCTGCATTTATGCAAATACTATTCACAGGACTTATCGCCGCTCTCGCTATTGCTCTAGGACTTTCATTTGGTCTCGGTGGCAAGGAAGCAGCCGCTCGTACTATCGATAGTATCTCAAAAGAGATGTCAGGAAAGTAGTAAAATGACCTTTTAAACAAAGGATGAATAAGAGCCCCGGAGACTTTGTCTCCGGGGCTCTTTAAATGCTTGACTTTATTTTATGATTCATATAAGATACTAATCACGATGTTAATGAATAAAAATCACCAAGAAAAGCGGTAAAAGTAAGACCAATTGGTTTCGCTTTGTCCGCCGAAAAGGCGGTTTTTTATTTAGAGACATTGAAATGATATTTGAAAACTGAATGCTGTTCTCGCTCACTGTTATCCTTTAATTTTAGAGGGTCTTTTCAATCGAGCGGGAAACAGAACACAACAAAAATAGAAGGTGTACAGACACAGAAGGAAGCGGTTCCCGAGAGTGCCTGCATCGCATCTTACTTATCGCAAGATAGAGTACGATGGTTTTTAAATTTCCTAATAGGAAATTAAGAGTATATGGCGGATGCCTAGACTAAAAAAGGCGATGAAAGACGCAGCATGGCGGCGATATGTTTCGGGGAGGTGCCTAGCAACCTTTGATCCGGAAATTTCTGAATGGGGAAACCCCTCTGAGTATACCTCAGAGACGACTGCACTTGATGTAGTCGAGCATACCAAGGGAAGTAAAACATTTCAGTACCTTGAGGAAAAGAGAAAAATATTTATTTTCTAAGTAGCGGCGAGCGAAAAGGAAAGAGCCCAAACCGTTTATAGTAATATTTACGGGGTTGTAAGGTGACAATGTAGATTTATCTAGAGAAGTTACAAAATATGTTATTAGATTAAATTTCTGGAAAGGAATGCCGCAGACGGTGATAGCCCGGTGATCGAAAATTTCATATCTTCTTTATTGTCATTCTTGAGTAACTCAAGACACGAATAGCTTGAGCGAATCCACCAGAACTAACTGGTAAGGCTAAATACTTTTTTAGATCGATAGTGAACTAGTACCGTGAGGGAAAGGTGAAAAGAACCCCGATGAGGGGAGTGAAATAGACCTGAAACCATATACTTACAAGGAGTCGGAGCGGACGTATTTATACGATCCGTCACGGCGTGCCTATTGAAGAATGAGCCAACGAGTTTATCTATGCTGCAGGCTAAGTTGTTAGAACAATGGAGCCTTAGGGAAACCGAGTGTTAATAGCGCGAAAAATTAATGTAGTATAGATAAGACCCGAAGCGAGGTGAGCTTGCCATGAGCAGGATGAAGTTTGTCGAAAGATAGATGGAGGTCCGAACCGGTGACCCGTGCAATAGTCTCGGATGACTTGTGGTAAGGAGTGAAAAGCTAATCGAACCTCGTAATAGCTGGTTCTCTCCGAAATAGCTTTAGGGCTAGCGTTGTGTGTTCCTCTTGGGGGTAGAGCACTGGAAGATTTCGACAGGGAGCAATCTCGCGACATCTATCAAACTCCGAATACCAAGAGTTAAAAGCACAGCAGTTAGGCTATGGGGGCGAAGCTCCATCAGCCAAAAGGGAAACAGCCCAGATCTCTAATTAAGGTCCCTAAATATATACTAAGTGCATATCAAGGAGGTGAAATTTCTCTGACAGTGAGGATGTTGGCTTAGAAGCAGCCATCATTTAAAGAAAGCGTAACAGCTCACTCACTAAGAGATTTCGCACCGAAAATAATCGGGGCTAAGTATATTACCGAAATTGAGGACTTCCATTTTTTTTAAATTGGGAGTGGTAGGAGAGTATTCTATACAGCGACGAAGGTAAAGGGGTGACCCATGCTGGAGCGTATAGAAGTAAGAATGTTGGCACAAGTAACCGCAAGGAAGGTGAGATCCCTTCCCGCCGAAAGATCAAGGTTTCCTGGGCAATGGTGATCAACCCAGGGTTAGTCGGTCCTAAGGAGATGGTGAAAACCGCATCCGATGGGCACAGGGTTAATATTCCCTGACTTCTGTTATATCCGATGATAGGACGGAGTGTAGTATATAAAGCTCATTATTGGATTTGAGTTTGTTAGTAAGGATGGTTTCCAGGAAAATCCGGAAGCTGACGTTAAAGTAACATCCAAGCAAAGCATAAATGTGGGGGTTCGCCTTCATAGATTTTATAAAGCACGCTTCCAAGAAAAGTATCTAAGGTTAATATAATAGAATCCGTACCGCAAACCGACACAGGTGATCAGGTCGAGTAGACCAAGGCGAACGAGTGAGAGGTCTTCAAGGAACTCGGCAAAAAAGCAGCCGTAACTTTGGAATAAGGCTTGCCATTTTAATTTATTAAAGTGGCCGCAGCGAAAGTATCTCTGGCAACTGTTTATCAAAAACACAGCTCCCTGCGAACTCGCAAGAGGATGTATAGGGGGTGACACCTGACCAATGCCAGAAGGTCAAATATCGGTGGTCGTACATCACATTGGGTGTGATGTACAAAAAAATACAGAGGAGCAATCTGGCTGTTATTTTTGTACATCGCGCGTAGCGTGATGTACGGCTGGCTGATATAAGCCCTGGTGAATGTCGGCCGTAACTATAACGGTCCTAAGGTTCTTCGTACAACTTCGGTTGTGCGCGGAATGACTGGGACTGTTGTAGAAAAAGGTAAACAATTAAATTAAAAAATTATTAGATCATTCGAATGCTACCTGCTGTGTAGTAATATACAGACAGTCAAAACTTGACTAACGAGAGACCAGCGTCAAGCGACCTCAAACATTGAAAAGTGTTCGGTCGAAGATAGAGTCCTTCTTAGGTATAGAAGAGCGAAATACCTTGTCGGGTAAGTTCCGACGCGCACGAATGGTGTAATGACTGGAAAACTGTCTCGGGGACCAGCTCGGTGAAAATACAATACCGGTGAAGATGCCGGTTAAGTGCAGTTAGACGAAAAGACCCTAGAAGCTTTACTATAACTTTATATTGAGCATGTTTTTTGACTGCGTAGCATAGATGGGAGAGGTCTGATGGATTCGATTTCGGTTGAGTTCTACTCGTCAGTGAAATACCATTCTTTCC
>CAINWY010000026.1 GCA_903854645.1 uncultured bacterium
AGTAAGTACAAATGATTTAGGTATTCAATACTACCCACTTTTTGAGCAAATTCATGAATGACATCGGGGTCACTAATGTCTTTTCGTTGAGCTGTCATAGACATAATCAAGTGGCTTTTTTCACTGCATGCGAAAAAATGAAGGATTATACAGTTAGTAATACTGGTACGATTATAAAGGCCTTATTACCTTCTATTTTTCTAGATAATTTGAAGGATTTAAAGCTTAATAATTTTGATGGAAAAAGTGATGAGCAGCAAAAAAATATAAAACAAGAGAAATTAATTTTTCAAGCTCTGACACCTGATCGTTTGAGTTGGTACCGAACTTTAATACGAGAAGCCTTTGCGAAGAAGGAATCCGTATTCATATGTGTACCAACCCGCTATGATATAGAGCAATTAAATAATGAACTTACAAAGGGTATAAATCAATATGTCTTCTCATTCCACGGCGATCTAAATAAAAAAACTCTAATAAATACCTATAATTCCTGTATAAATGAATCTCACCCTATTTTAATTATAGGTACTGGAAAGTTTTTATCCATACCTAGAACTGATATCAAGACCATTATCATAGAGCATGAAAGCTCGGATGCATACAAGCAGTATGCTAGACCATTCATAGATATACGAAGCTTCGCGGAAATACTTTCATCTATCAATAAAGTAAAATTGATATTCGGAGACACTCTTCTTCGCCCAGATACTCTATATAGACATGATGAGGGTGAGCTTGGAGAAGTAGCGTCGCCTCTATTTCGATTACCCCAAGCTGAACGCCAGCTCGTTGTGGATATGAAAGAGGAGGTGGATGAAAAAGGCTCTAAAACTTTTAAGGTTCTATCTGAAACGACAAAAAAAATGATCAGCTATGCCATAGAACATAATGAATCAGTTCTATTATTTACTATTCGTAAAGGTCTAGCAGGTGTTACTGTTTGTAATGACTGCGGTAACACACTACTTTGTCCAAATTGCTCAACCCCAGTTGTACTATATGGTTCCAAGCAAAGGAATGCCACAAAAATTGTAAACTCACGCATATTTATGTGTAATAAATGTGGTCACAAGGAACATACAGAAGTAAAGTGCAGTAAATGTGACAGCTGGAATCTCACACCTCTCGGAATCGGTACAGATAGGGTTTACGATGAAATAAGTAAGCTATATCCAAATACAAAAATTTTTCAAATAGATAAGGAAGCTATCTCTACAGACAAGGAAGCCAAAGATATAATGGTAAATTTCTATAAAAATCCAGGCAGTATTCTCATAGGAACAGAGATGGTATTTTCGTACATTAATACAGAAGTCATACACAGTGCCATCATATCCCTAGACGGATTATTATCAATTCCTAGTTTTAACATTACACAAAAGATTTTACATATAATTGAAAAGTTACACGAAATAACAAAACGTAATCTCATAATTCAAACTAGAAACCCAGATAATATAATCCTTGAGCATATATTAAACGGCAATGTATTACCTTTATATCGTGAAGATTTAAAAGAAAGAAAGCAATATGGATATCCGCCGTATAAACGTCTAATTAAAATAACATTTACCGGGAGCGCACCTGATACAGAGAAGGCTCGAGCCATTATAGATAAATATCTTGGTGGATATGAACCTCAAATATTCAGTGCTTTCATAGGTAAAGTAAAGGGTCAATATGTTACTAATACTGTTATTAAAATAGAAGTAGGGCTTTGGCCTCTTCTAGTAGATGATAAAAAAATTGTCAGTCTACACCTAAAAGAGAATCTTTACCGTCTATCTCCAAATTTCTCAATAAACGTAGACCCCGAAGATTTGCTATAAATACAAAGGTGTGATAATATAAGCGCCATATGATTACTGTAATAGAAGTAAAAAAGAATACAAACGAGAGTAATATGAATCTCGTAAGAAGGTTTACGCGTAAAGTTCAAGAATCTGGAATTATTCAAAAGGTTAAAAGTAAGCGATACAATGAGAGAGCAGAATCAAAGGTGAAAACCAAGATTGCAACTCTAAAAAGAATTAACCGTAGAAAAGTTCTAGCTAAGCTTCAGAAACTAGGTAAAGCACCAATTGAAGTAAAGAGAGGCCGTCGTTAATTTAATTATGGATAGTGACAATATTACAATCAAGAATTCAACAAAAGGCAAGCTTCCACGCTTGCCTTTTGTCTATATAAAAAACAAAGTCCTAGGAGATGATTATGAGCTAGGTGTTAGTTTTGTGTCACCAAGAAGACAAAGAGTCATCAATAATAAATACAGAGGCATCGATAAAACCACGAACATATTATCATTCCCTATTACCTCAGCTTCTGGTGACATAAGCTTTGATCTAGCTAAAGTTAAAAAGGATGCTCCCCTATTTAATATGAATTACAGTGAATTCCTCAAATATTTATTCATACACGGGCTATTGCATTTGAAAGGAATGGATCATAGTGCTATAATGGAAAGACAAGAAAAAAAATTCCTTAAATTGTTTTCTTAGTTTTTTAAATAACTTGCCAAATATTAAATTTTTGCTGCAATAGTTGAAAATTTAATCAA
>CAINWY010000027.1 GCA_903854645.1 uncultured bacterium
GAGTGTAAAATTGGACCCATCTTCTACTAGCAAACTACTCGCTTTTATATTTACATTTTTTCCTGTCTCTACTATCGATTTGTTTGTAAAAATTATTTGATTGTAATTAAAAGGACTGTCTTTCTCTTCAAACTTCCAAGACGAAGTTACTTTCAAATTATTATTTTTAATATCAAAAAGTCCCACAGTTCCAGGTGATGCAGATGAACGCGACCACCCATCATAGCTCCCGCTTCCTGGAGCTGCTTCAGATATTCCAGTAAAGCTTGAATCCTCATAATAGAGAGCTACCCTACCTCCACCACCAGGACTTTTAAAATATCCAGAACCATAAAGACCACCCCCATTTGCACTAAATGCACCACTACCAGATAAATTCTTTGTTTTTAAATATATACTTCCTCCACTAGCAGCAGCCCCACCATTTGAAGATATAGCTCCATTGTTTATAAAATTATCTTTAACTTCTAGATATATAGCGCCACCACCTTTACCATTTGCGCCACTTCCTAGGTCTAGAGGTAAAGTAGCACTACCATAAATACTTTCATCTAGACCTCTGATACTCTTCCCGCCATAGCTAGAACCCACATCAATCAGGAGAGAAACACCTGGTCCTTTAAATGGAGCATATCCTTCACTATCAGATTTTATAAACCCACCTTGATTCACTTTTATATTATCTGCTTTTATTTTTACTCCTTTATATATATTTAAAGATTCTGGATCACTCTTTAGTGTCAGCGTCACTCCCGTAGGAATTTCTAGACTTTTAAATTTATAATTTCCAGCAGACAGACTTGTACTCACGGATACTATGACTTCTGTTTCCATGCTATCGTCTATGCTGTTCATATTCAAATCCGAAACTGTATATATCGTGCCATCTACTTCTTCTTTTATAACTTCCTCTACCACGGGTTCTACGACAGGCTCTTCCACAACCTTGATTTCTTCTTCTACCTTGGTCACTTCTTTTATTTCTTCCGCGGGAGTTCCACCTCCACCACCGCCGCCGCTAGATCCATTTTGTATTATTGGAGTTTCGTCTTTTTTTGTTTCATCTTCTACTATAATTTCATCTTTCACTTCTGCATTATCTGTGTTATTTGTATTGTCTATATTATCTTTGCCATCTGCATTAGGTATATCTGGAATCGTTGGAATTTCTTCAGTTTTTACTTGGCTGTCTATTTCAATATTATCTGTTGGGATATTCTCCTCTGAAGATTGTTCTGTAGTTAATACTGTATTTGCTTCTGGGTTAGATTCTATTTGTGTGATAGTAGGAGCAGTGTCAAAAGTATCGTTTGAGGCTAGCCCTACAAGCGCCAGACTATTCCTCGCTAGACTGGATATTCCACTTGCGATAGTTCTAGTAGTAGAAATAACTCCATTATATGCGAGAGTTACTACTTTTTTAGTTCCATTTACTAAAAAGTCTCCTACGGCCAAGGCTCCACCTGTAACCTTATGAAGTGCTGTAATCTTTGGTGGATTGATACAGATACTATCTACTTCTTGAGTTGTATTCGATTGTAATTTATCTAATGAAGCTTTAATATCCGCTACTATTTCTGCACTGCGATACTTGAGATATACAGTAGAGAAATTGTGCCCCAAATTATCATCCCCTTTTTGTAGCTCGATGTGATTGTTTGGTGGTAATATACTTTTCAAACGCCCGACGACAGCAGCTATGACAAGGTCCGTATCAGAAGTGAGATACTTGCCGTTTCCAGAAACATAATAATCCGGACTAGCGACACTATATACACCAATAGAAGCACTAGGTATTCCACCGTCCTTATTTACAACTTTATTATAAAAATTATTTGCATAAAAGTTCCCTTGTGAATGCCCTACTAGTAGGACCTTCTGTGTTTTCACTTTACTACTTGCATCATCTAACATCTCCACCAAATCATAATCCGACTTTGGATCAAAAAGACCTTGCCGAACTGAATCGAGAAGGTCCCCCGCCCCACCGAGATGAGTTTCATTATATAGATAATCTACTGTAATTGGTTGGTTGTTGTATGTTGTGGGTAATTTTATTTGTAATTTTGTTTTGTTTAATAAAGCACCAGAATCATCTGTGAAGATACCATTCATTGTTAGAATGGTATATCCATTTTTAGAGCATATCTCTTGAGCAAAAACATTAGAATAAATTAATGAGAGAAATAAAATTATAATTATTAATTTAACATTCTTCATATAATTGTTTTCTGGATTTAATTAGGCAATTTAGATAAATCTATATCAC
>CAINWY010000028.1 GCA_903854645.1 uncultured bacterium
AATTATTTATTTTAAATTATATAGTGTAATGCTTATTAAAAATAACATATAAATATATTCAAATCAATAAAATACAGTATCAGACCACGAAATAACCCTTTAGTAGAAATATTTATTTGAATCATTTGTGTTCTTGACAAATTATCCTAATTAATGAATAATCAAGAAAATTAATCTTTAAAAAAGGAGGTAAAAGTGGAAACTAAAAAGACAGAGTTGTTATTGACCGAGGAAGATTTTCTCTTTCTGAAAAAAATGATTTTAAGTATGGGTTACAGGAATATTACAAAGAATGATGCGAGTAAGGAGTTCCTGAGGCTAAATTTGAGCCCACCGAGGCCTATTACAGGCAGAGAAACTAGCTACCGTTATACAAACAATGGATATACTGTTTTTCTCCACACTACTTATCTCGAAGCTTCTAAAAAGTGGAGAGTCTCGTGGTACTGATGCAGGGTGGATTCTGATAGCAGAGGGTGATAAAGCGAGATACTTTGCAAAGCCCTTCAACAGAACAAAAGGCTTTATTTTGAAATTTTTGAGGTATGCATGGGTAACAAAATGGAAGGTCGACAACCGTCCACTTTGTCCAGAATGTCAGGCTTATATGCATATAACAAAAAAAGCTAGTACTCGCCAATACTACTTCATTTGCAGGCATAAGATTAGCCATAAGAATGGTGAACCTGTATTTCAACCTTGGGACGTAGGTCTTCCCCTCAAAGCTTTAAAGTTTGTAAGTATCCGAAGAGAATATACCGAGAGATACAACAAGAAAATCAAAGATGAGGGAAAGATTGTAACTCCAGCTCGTAAAATTAGAAAACCCTGGAACATTGGAAAACCAGAAAATCTTGCGTAGCAAGAAACAAAAAAATGCGTGTCGAGAAATCGATACGCATTTTAAAATTATATAAATGAATAATTATGGGCACACGAATTGACATTTGGGTCCTGTGCGTCCAACATAGCTACCATCAGGGCAGAGCTTGGCCTCCATAGTACAGAGAGTGGGTTCATTTGGTACAGAGGGTTCTGCTATTTTACTCTCACATAGAACTTTATTATAAATTTGCTTTTGTGGTTCACCTGTCTTATCTGGCACCAGTATTTTATTTTTGGAAATTAATGGCCAGCGCATTTTTACTAGAGACCCATCTTGAAATTCATAATTTTCAAGCTCTTTACCATTTGCCCCCTCAACAGTATAAGAATATACTAATTCCAAAATATTATCTTTTATACTTCCATTGAGATCCCCAAAGTATCCGTTCGTCAAATCAGGACCACTTTGATTGCCTATTTTTGTTCCTACCACCTTGTCCCCCATTATCTCAATCTTAATCTTTTCATTTACACTATATGGGGCAGTTTTTGTGGCCACTTGTATCCGATTAAAACAGTATTTGCCATCTACAATCTTTTCGACTACTTTGGTAGGTATTATATTGCCTGTATTTATTTCTCCTACTTTATTTATATTATCTGTTTTTATGCCATCTTGTATAAAGATATCATCATTTGTAAAATTAAATTTCTAAACACCCAAAGCTAAAACAATTATAAATATTCCTGAAATTAT
>CAINWY010000029.1 GCA_903854645.1 uncultured bacterium
AATAATATAAAAATGAAAATGTTTACATAAATATTTTATATAAGCGTCCATAGCGAGCACCGTGCTAAATTTAATTTTAATCATCACAATAAAAAAACTTCTACGAGTCAATAGCTCGGAGAAGTTTTTTTATTTATTTTGTATTTTATGCAATTTTTTTACTTATCGAACCTCCCAACCTTCATTAGAAATTTTTTGATTTATTTTTTCCATTATCGGATTTATTTCTTCATCTGTTAAAGTTTTCTCATAAGATTGAAAGACCAAACGATACCCAAATGAAGTTCTCTCGCCCCCGCCTTGCGTCGAGGCAGGCTTTGTGAATGAATCAAAAAGGTAAGGTTCCTTCACGAGCAAGTCCCCCGCATTTTCCACAAGTATGTTTTTCAGCTTTTCTTTATCCGTCCCCTCCGGCAACCAGACTGCGATGTCACGAGATATGAATGGATACAAACTCCACATTTTGAAAGAATTTTTATGAGTAGTGGAGTCGGGTGAACTATTTGGAATGGTCTGGCGCTGGCTCCCGTCCCCCTCGTCCGAGGACCTTACAAATAGTTTACCCGATGAAACTACGAATTCTTCTAAGCTCATCTCTACCACATTCTTCTTGTCTCCATAAGCGACACTCATAATTTCACCATCTTTATGAAATACCATCCCTATCTCAAAAACTTTTACCTCCTTCATATCAAGAAGTGGTAAATTCAAATTATTCATCCTTATGCTTTCCTTCAATCCATCCGTAATATTATTTCTCAAAAAGTTTTTATCCGATGCAGAAGCGAGTATCTCTACATCTCCCTTATCACAAAAAGAATAAGTCATTACCTCTTTATAACCTTGGCTCAATAAATATAGACGCGCTTTACTCATACTCAACCACATTTTATTCTCTTTAATTTCAAAATCAATCTTGGGTAGAACTGGCGTCACTTTATCATATCCATATATGCGTCCTATCTCCTCCACCATATCGTGAGGCTCATTTAAATCTAAACGGAGGAAAGGTATCTCTACCTGAAACACGCCAGCATCATTCGTATATTTATAATTAAATCTTTCTAAAATATTACAAATAGTTTCCTTTTGTATTTCTGTGCCTAGCATTTTCTCCAAGTATGATTCCGTAAAAGAAACTTTTTTATCTATTTCATTATTCGTATAAATATCAACAATAGAAAGAACTTCTCCTCCAGCAACTTTCACAATCATTTCTGTAATTTTATCCATTGCAAATGGCACTAATGCTGCCGGTATCTCATTCTCAAATCTTTTTGCTGAATCTGTGAAAATACCAAGTTTCTTTGCTGTTTTACGGGTAGAGATAGGTTCGAAGTTTGCTACCTCTATCATTATATTCTTTGTGTTATTATCTATTTCTGCCTTTTTACCACCCTTTACTCCAGCTATCACTAGAGCATCTACCTCATCACGAATAGTGAGCATACTATCATCTAGGGTTACTTCCCTACCATCGAGCAATGTAAATTTCTCACCATTTTTTGCAGGCTCTATTATTATTTTATTACTTGCAAGCTTGTCTAAATCAAAAGCATGAATTGGATTTCCGAGATCAAACATCACATAATTCGTAGCATCCACTACATTATTTATGGACTTCTGACCTATAGAAATGAGAGCATCTGCGAGCCAAGCTGGTGATGGACCAACTTTCACACCTTTGACTATTCGCCCCATATACCTAGGACACTTATCGCTTGAAACTTGTATCTGCAAATTGTCTCCAGAATCTTGCTCTGGCATCCCTACAATTTCCAAAACACTTTTTATTTTAATATCAAAAACTGCAGAGACTTCTTTAGCTATACCAAAATGACAAAGGCAGTCGTGTGCTCTATCCGGTAAAATCTTAATCTCAAAAACCGTATCACTCCCCACTTTCTCTATTTCTTCCACTTCAAAAGAATGAAAAATAATTCCACTCGCTAGAGCTTCAGGGTCTGGTAACTTTTCATCAAAATACTTTTGTAACCAATTATAAGATATTTTCATAATTAAAATTGATTAAGTCTAAGGTCTCCTTGATAAAGTATTCTGATGTCCGGAATTTTATATTTCATCATAGCTAGCCTATCGAGACCAACTCCAAAAGCAAAACCTTGGTATACTTTCCCCTCTATTCCACAGTTCTTCAAAACATTTGGATGGACCATACCAGCACCTAGTAGCTCAAACCACTTGTCTCCCTTTTTCAAATCAATTTCAAAACCCGGCTCAACGAATGGGAAAAAGCTGGGACGAAGTCTGACATCCACACTTTCTCCAGCAAAGAATCTCTTAAAAAATTCAAGCAAAACTCCTTTCATATGAGCGACAGATATATCCTCTCCAATCATAAGTCCTTCTATCTGGTAGAATTGCATTTCGTGTCCTGCATCTGTAGATTCATTCCTGAAAACTTTTCCAGGGACCACTATAGCAAATGGGGGCTTGCCTCCACTTTTTACAAGATCTTCCATATATCTTATTTGTGTATTTGAAGTATGGGTACGGAGAATCATCCCATCTCTACCTTTTATGAAAAATGTATCCTGCATATCACGAGCTGGGTGATTGGGAGGAAAATTAAGAGCTCCAAAGTTGTGCCAATCATCCTCCATCTCTGGCCCAAGGGCCACCTCAAAACCAAGGTCTCTAAATATAGAGACAGCTTCATTTGTAGCGAGTGTAAGAGGGTGTAAACTTCCTTTTTTATATTCTTCCATATTATATGAATATACTCCCAATTTCTTATATAGTAAACCTATATGTTGAAATTGCAGTCCTGTAAGGGGCATTTTCAAACCTTTTTATCAAAATTAGGCCTGGTTTGGTTTGGTATTGTAATCCCAACCTGGATGGATATATTCGTTATTTTCGTCTTTTTTATTTGAATTATCTATTGATGCAATACTGTCAAAAAGCTCTTTAAAGATTGAATACCCCTCTTCGTCGTTTTTTATTAATTTATCGTTGCTGACTCCATAAA
>CAINWY010000030.1 GCA_903854645.1 uncultured bacterium
GAAGATAGGGCAGCTGGATTATATAATAGAAGATGGAGTCCTCACTCAAAGAGTATTGATAGATGAAATACTTTTTGATTCCATGATCAGTAATATTCTTCATAATGCAATAGAGGCCTCGTGTAAAATCGACGGTAAAATCTTGATTAATATTGGAAGCAATGAAGAATGTATAAATATTGGATTTTTTAATTCAGGTAAAATACCAAAAGAAATCGAAAAAAAGTTATTTAAAAAGTTTACAAGCTCAAAATCAAATGGTACAGGATTGGGCCTCTATAGTGCAAGATTAATAGCGAGGGCTCATGGAGGAGATATAATATATGAGCCAGTAGATTCTGGAACGAAATTTATTTTTTGTTTACCAATATGTTGATAAATTAACTAAATATTGATTAAAAATGATATAATATAAATTATGAAATTAATTGATGTTCGAACAAAGAATGAATATGATAGTGGTCACATACAGGGAGCCATGAATTGTGACATTATAAAGATGATGGAGGGGGTATTTCCTGATGTTGATAAGAATGAAGAGGTGTGTTTATATTGTGAATCAGGCAATAGGTCAATGATGGCAAAATGTATGATGGAGGAAGTAGGATTTAAAAATGTAATTGATAGGGGTAGTATTGATAATTTGAAATAATTTATTTACGTGCTAAGATAAAATTACAACTTAATAGTTTGATATCAGGAGTATGGCGAGAGCACTGGCTCAACGACCCATCAGCAACCCTCATTATGAGTAGGTGCTAAATCCAGCCAATAGTGGAAACACTGTATGGAAAGATAAGACTAGTCATCTATCTTTCTCTTTTAATAGAGATTTTTTAATTTTAACCTAAAACATTTTTTTAAAAATGTTCGGTCAAGTAAAATATGAGTATAAAAACAGCAGAGTTTGTGAGTCCAATGCATACAGATAAGATATGCGATTATATCGCAGACAGTATATTAGATGCATATCTAGAAGGAGATAAGTATAGCCGTTGCGCGATAGAGGTTATGGGAGGACACAATCTTGTGACAATAAATGGGGAAGTCACCTCTAAAGCTAACCCAAACATAGAAGAAATAGTAAAAAAAATAGTTGGTAATAATTTCAAAATTTTATCGAATATAGTTGTGCAAAGTCCTCAGATAGCACAAGGAGTAGATACAGGTGGAGCCGGAGATCAAGGAATTATGAAAGGCTATGCCACGAATGAGACACAGGAATATCTACCGCTAGAGTATAGCCTAGCGCGTAATCTTTGCCAAAAAATATTTGAAATTTATCCCTATGATGGCAAGACCCAAGTAACAATAAATAATGGCAAAGTAACAACAGTAGTAGCAAGCTTCCAGAATACAAAAAATGAAGAGCTTTTAAAATTAGTAGAAAACATAATAGAGTCCGATGAATATTTGATTAATCCCGCGGGAGAATGGGATCAGGGTGGATTTGATGCGGATACAGGATTATCTGGTAGGAAGCTCATAGTGGATAATTATGGCCCAGAAATTACCATAGGAGGAGGCTCGTTCTCGGGTAAAGATTTTACTAAAGTAGATAGAACAGGAGCCTATATGGCCCGCAAGATCGCAGTAGAACTACTCCACAAATACAATGCGAGCAGTGTACATACAAAGCTTGCTTATGCTATTGGCAAAAGTGAGCCAGGAATGGCAATAGCTATGATAGATGGAATTGAAAAAGAAATAGAGGGGTATGACCTGTCACCTCTTGGTATGTATAAATATTTGAAATTAGATGAAGTGAAATACAGGGATACTTGTACTTGGGGGCATTTTGGGAGGGGATTTGAGTGGGAATAATAGATAATGTATACAAATTAAATAATAATGATACACTATAAAAGTCAGCCATCATATTGTATGGATACATTGCTTCTAAATGAACACAGATGTAAATGCGGTAAACTTTTATTGAAAGGTATATTTTTTGATGGAATCATAGAAATAAAATGTAAAAATTGTGGGTCAATGAATAAGATTGCCAACGTCAAACTCCCAAATGATTCTACTCACTATTTATTCATTATTAACAATAAGGGGATAATATCAAACGCAAGTAGCTCTGCTACCTCAATATTGGGCTATACACGCGAAGAATTAATCGGTAAGAAATTTGAATTTATCAGTCCCAC
>CAINWY010000031.1 GCA_903854645.1 uncultured bacterium
AAATCTTTTTCTATTTTTAAAATATCCCCTCTCATCTTGAGGATTTCTATTTCAACAGACTTCATTTTTAAATTCCAGTCATCTGGGTGCATTTCTGAAGATTTATTCTTTAGTGTATCTTTTTGCTCTATTAAATTATTACTCCTTTCTCTAGAATCACGAAGATTGATAAATTGTGCTTGTTTTTCAGTCATTTTATTTTTGTTTATCTGTAAAACTATTTTTAATCTGAGTAATCTTTAATTCTTCAAACTTCTTACGATATTTTTTAATAATCTGTGTTTTTTTATTCTGTAAGGACGATAATAAGCCTAATGCTATTTTCATCTTCTCCTTGTCGTCTTTTTGAGATTTATTCATAAGTATATAATAATTATACCTCTTTTAGTTATTGGGTGCTAATTTTATAGTACAGGAGAAAAGAAGGACATGTTGAGGTGTCCTCATACCATTCCAATTGATAGTTACATCCCTGAATACGCAAAATTTTGTATAAATACAAAAATTAAATTAAACCCAATCGTATTTTTTAATAAACCAAATTTTAAGTAATTGTGTAATTATAAAATATAGAATAATACCTATGAATAACAGGGCAAAATAAAGTGGTGGCAATGGTACAAATTTTAGAGCACTTGCAAATGGTGAAAATGGTAAATAAATACCTATCGCAATAATACAGAAGGTGGATATCATGAGTGGTAGGCTTGCACGACTCTGTATGAATGGTATTTTTCTTGTCCTTATTATATGCACTATCAATGTTTGAGTGAGGAGTGACTCCACGAACCATCCAGTATGGAATAGTGCAGGATTTCCAAAAGCATTAAATACATAAAGCATTACAAAGAAAGTAGCATAATCAAACAACGAGCTAATAGGACCAAAGAAAATTATAAATCTCTTTATATTCTTGAAATTCCATTTTGTTGGCTTTTTCAGACGCTCTTCATCTACAGAGTCAGTCGGTATAGTCATCTGAGAGAAATCATATAGCATATTATTCACAAGTATCTGAATGGGTAGCATAGGTAGGAATGGCAAAAATATACTACCACCGACGACGCTAAACATATTACCAAAGTTTGAGCTAGCAGCCATCTTTATATATTTGATAATATTATCGAAAATTCTACGCCCTTCTTTGATACCATCATTTAAAACAAGTAAGCTTTTCTCAAGGAGAATAATATCTGAAGATTCCTTCGCTATATCAGCAGCAGTATCTACAGATATTCCTACATCCGCTGCAATTAGGGAAAGTGAATCATTGATACCATCTCCTAGGAATCCTACAACATGGCCCTTTGCCCTTAAGCATTTTATAATTCGCTCTTTATCATATGGAGATAATTTTGCAAAAATTGAAATATTCTCTACTTCATTTGATAGTTCTTCGTCGGTTAACTTTTCCATATCGGAACCCAAAAGAATCTTGTCTGTAAATATACCAACTTCCTCGCATACTTTCTTTGTAACTATGCCATTATCCCCTGTTAGAATTTTTATTGTAACGCCAAGCATTTCTAGATCTGCGATAGCTTCTTTTGCGCTCTTTTTAGGAGGGTCAAAAAAGGCTAAAAATCCCACAAGAACCAAATCACTTTCATCTTCAATAGCAAATACAGACTGGTCATTTGCTACTTCTTTATATGCTACAGCTATTACCCTGAATCCTTCTTTGTTCAACTCTTCTTCTATTTCAGTCTTGACCTTTCCAGTAAGATCTTCAAATGGAACCTTCTTTCCTTCTATTAATACATAAGTGCATTTATTAAAAATTTCCTCAACAGCACCTTTACATATTAGTAGATGTGAGCCAGTTTTCTCATCACTTACTATTACTGAAAGTCTCCTTCTATTAAAATCAAATGGGACTTCGTCTATCTTTTTATATGAAATAATTTCCAACTTTTCTTTTACCTCTTCATGTTTAAGTATTGCTTGATCAATTATATCCTGCATACCTGTTTGGAAAAAACTATTTATAAAACCATAATGTAATGTTTCATTACTTTCTTTTCCATAGACATCTAGATGTTTCTCTAATACAACTCTACCCTCCGTCAAAGTTCCGGTCTTGTCTGTACAGAGTATATCCATTGTGCCAAAGTTTTCAATTGCATCTAGGTGCTTTACAATAACCTTCTTCTTCGACATTGCGAGAGCCCCTTTATACAAGTTCATGGCTACTATAGTTGTCACCATCTCTGGTGCCATACCTACAGCCACAGCCAATGCAAAAAGAAATGCTTCAAACCAATTACCTTTGAATATACCATTCAGTAAAAATACAGTTGGAACCATAAAAAGCATAAACTTCAAGATAAGTATTACAAATAGTTTCAGCTGCTTATCAAAATCCGAAACATGATCACTCGTATTTATATCATGAGCAATCATACCTATATACGTATTTCTACCTGTACTTAGAACTATGGCAGTAGCCACACCACTCTCTACACTAGTACCTAAAAAACAAAGATTACAATAATCTATAATATTTTCTTTGGATAAATCAGATTCTATCACGTGCTTTTCGATTGGCAGTGACTCCCCTGTGAGCATGGCTTGATTTATAGAGAGGTCCTTAGAGGATAAAAGTCTTATGTCGCCAGGAATTATTGTGCCTGAATATAAATATATAATATCACCTGGAACGACACCCCTGATATCAATCTCTTCTTTTTTACCATTCCTTATTACTGTAGTTTTAGTGTGAACTATAGATTTTAATTTATCAGCTGCAATCGAAGCTTTAGTTTCCTGATAGAAATTTAAAATGATACTCAAGGAAACCATTACCATTATTACAATAAAGGCCTTCAAATCGCCAACAAATAATGAAACCAATGCTAAAGATATAAGTAGTAGATTTATGGGACTTTTTAATATTTTTAAAAATTTTAGAAAATGACTGGCCTTCTTGTCATCGGTCAAAGAGTTCACCCCATAAATTTTAATTCTTTTTTTAACTTCTTCTATATTTAAACCTTCCTCTTTAGACTTTAACTCTGAATACACAAAAGATATATCCCCCTTTGCAAAAAACAGAAAGTTTATCAAAAAGCTTTTTCTTTGCATCGTTTGACTCCTCATCATTATTTATACTATTTTTTAATATATGTTTAAACCAATTCATAATATTTATCTATCGCTACCTTTGAAAAGTAATTATTTGGTTTTATAAGTTTTACCATAATAAAGGTCAATTTTATTAAATTCGTTATATCATTATTCATACTCCTATTATAAATCAAACTTAATTATTTTAATAATTAATTGGTGATTTCAGACCAAGTAGTTCCAGTTATTAAACCTTTTTGATTCACAATTTCTGCGGCTCCATTGTCTAGGATAACATTTACCTGCATTTTTCTTATGCTATTTCTCATTATCCCCTTCGAAGTAATAATTTTAGGATCCGCTGTAGTACCAATACCTCCAGAAACAGTTACTTTTGCACAATCTGTGTTTGACGTGCAACCATTCGTGATGAAATCTACACTATAACAATCAGTTGAAATACAACTATAATTCTTATCGCGAGCAATTCTTACTAGAGCATCTCTGGCACCTCCCTCAGCATAAAATAATGCTTTTGAGGATTGAGCTTGACCTTGAGATATAAATAATTCATTCAAGGCAATAGATGTAATACTTACAACAATAGCAAGCGCCATAACTCCTATCACCAGCAAAATTGGCAAACTTGCAATTCCACTTTTAAATTTATGTTTTTTATTAATTCTAATATTCATATGAAATTAATTATTTATTCAAATTAACAGTACTTTGTAATGAGGCACTATATACCCAATCTGCACTTGCTGAATTATAATTAAAAGTCATAAATATTTTAATAGATAAGTCGGTAGTACTAAATACTAAATTAGTATTTTCTATTCTAGTAAAAACTGGAGTTCCCACAAGAACATTTATATTGGTGACATTTACAGGTAATGCATCACCTTCTTTGCGTCTTAATATACCAGCTACAACATCATAAACTATTATTACTCCGCCTCTAGTCAAACTCAATGTAGAGCTTGGCGTACCCATAACTGGAATTGAAACAGCTGAAGCGTTCTTTAAGTCTTGACGAATAATTTCATTTGCAAAACGTATAGAACTATCTACCTCGCTTCTCGCCTGAGATTGAGCACGCCCCTTTGAAAGGACAGCAAATGTATTTGAAATAATAACTACTATAATAGATAGTATCGTTACATAAATTAAAAGTTCTAAAAGACTAAAACCTCTATTTTTTATTATTTTCTTTATTTTATTTAATT
>CAINWY010000032.1 GCA_903854645.1 uncultured bacterium
AATTGTTTCTGGTATAGGGCTTGTAATAGATGTACCATATCCATAAAGGACTTGATCTACTATATCTTTACGATCCAATGCATAATTAATAGCCCTAACAACATTCGCATCTGCAAATATTTTATTATTTGTACTATTATAAAATAAACCAAATATTCTAGGAGTAGAAGCTGTATTTATTGTTAAAGAAGTATTCTTGATTTCTGTTGCATTTTTAGGGCTTATACCACTAGCTTGATCAATTGATCCATTCTTGAGTGCATCTATTACTTCCTTTTCGTTCGAGTATGAAATAATGGTTATATTTTTTATATGTGGTACCCCTAATGCAAAATTTGTAAATCTACTCAGGGTATATTTTTCTGGTAGGCTATCTTTATTCTTGGTGACGGAGTCAATTTTATAAGGACCGGACCCAATAGCTTTTATATTAAAAGGGGATATGCTCCATTGTGAGTCATCTACATTTTTCCATATATGAGCTGGTAGTATCCCAATAGTCATATTATCAAGAAATGATATATAAGGCTGTTTCAGTTTAAAATTAATTGTATTATCATCTATTTTTTCAATAGTAACTCCATCCCAGCCCGTTTTTCTTGGACTTTTAATTGTAGCATCTTTAATTTTATTAACTGTATATACAACATCATCTGCCGTTAATTTTACTCCATCATGGAAACTCACTTTCTTTTTAATAATAAAAGTGTAATCTAATCCATCGTTAGATACAGTATAAGATTCAGCTAAGTCAGGAATAAATAATCCTGATACATCTTTTCTAATTAATCCACTATAAACTAATGTAACCATATCTTTATCAGCATCAGAAATTGCAGATACAGGGTTTATTAATGTAGACATCCCAATTATTCCCTCTGTTATTGATCCACCATTTACAGGAACATCTACTAAAAATTTATCATTAAGCTTACTTAACACGACTAACATAGAAATAATAGCAATAAATAAAATACACACAAAAATATAAAACTCTTTTTTTGAGAATGAGTCTAGAGCTTTTTTAAGTTCATTTTTGCTGGGTATATGAAATTCTTTAATGAATGATAGAAATTTATGCATATGCACTCTTAATAGTTTTATACTAATATTAAATTAGTTTGGATTATTATTTGACAAAAACAGCTACAAGTGATGATATAGTTAATAGGGCTGCTATAACTATAGTCATAATGAAAATGAATTTTTCGGAACCTCGGCGTGTGTGGTGTAATCCACCTGCATCTCCTCCACCTAGTACACCCCCAACGCCTGCGTCGGATTGTTGCAATAAAATAGCTCCTATTAATATAATAGATAGGATAATTTGTATATAAGGTAAAACATTAGCTAAAATCGTCATATTTCAAAGGATACTATATTTTAATGAATTTTGCAAATAAAGATACTAAATGTTTGGTTCAATGTGTATTAAAACATTGGCAAGTTCCGGCATTTCAACCTGGAGCTTATCTTTTAATATGTGAGATATAAAGTGGCCATCTCGGACAGATATATCACCATCAACCACAATATGGAGGTCTACATGGTATTTCATGCCAGTTTTTCGTATAAAGCACTTTTCTGTAGCTATAACACCAGATACATCCATTGATATTTCTTTAATTCGATCTTCCACGTTTCCGTGTGTATGTTCATCCATAGCTTCACCAAGTGCCGGTCTAAAAATAAGATAACAATTATATAAAATGAATCCTGCTGCAAAAAGTGCAGCCCAGTCATCGGCAGATTCAAATCCTTTTCCCATAATTAAAGCGAATGTAATTCCTATGAATGCAGCCACAGAAGTTATTGCATCACTTCTGTGGTGCCATGCGTCAGCTTTAAGTGATGAACTTTTTGTTTCAATACTTTTTTTAACAACTAGTCTATATGAAATTTCTTTCCAGATAATAATACCAGCAAGTATGAATAGGGTATAAGTCCTAGGAAGTTCATGCGGTGTCTGCATATTTATGATAGATTGACGAGCAATAATAAAAGCAGATATAACAAGAAAACCAACAACAGCAAATGTGACTAGTGGTTCGATCCTGCCGTGACCATATGGATGATTTTCATCAGCTGGCTTGCTAGAATATTTAATACCAATAAGGACTAAGGTTGATGAGAAGATATCCGTTGTAGATTCAATTGCATCAGCTATCAGAGCATAAGAGTTGCCGAAATAACCGGCGGTCCATTTGATAAGAGCCAAAGATGCATTACTTATAATACTAAAATAGGTTGTTTTGATTGCCGTTTTTTCGTGGGACATAAGGGTAGTTTAGCACGAAAAGTAAAAATACAGGAGAGGACCATGAGTACATGTCTTGACCTCGACTAAAACATAGGAGAGGAATCTTGACTCTTACAGAGTCGGTACACCCTTCATATTCTTTTCAAATAGTAATTTGTAAAGAATATATTCAGGGTTTTCAAGTCCTCTCGCGCAAGCCAAGCACTTGGCTTGCTCTGGGCACAAAATAGAAAAATCCCTAGCTTTCGCTAAGGGATTTTTCTATTTTGTGCCCAGGAGAGGACTTGAACCTCCAAGGATTGCTCCACTAGTTCCTAAGACTAGCGCGTATACCAATTCCGCCACCTGGGCATAAAAACATACTAGCAAAAATATAGACAAATTGCTAGTTATTTGGCTAAAACAATTTTGTTAAAAATTGTTCGCCCGAGTAAATTTTATTAAATTTACTTTAGGGAGGCCTGGAGCGGAATTGAACCGCTGTATAGAGATTTTGCAGATCTCTGCCTTACCACTTGGCTACCAGGCCATGTTTGTGCTTTAAACTTATCTAACAAATTACTTAACTTTTAACCTAGCAGAATCTCTGACTATATTATCTCGCTGTTTCTTACTATAAACTAGAACCTAGAACCTAGCAACTAGTTCCTTATTAGTAGTTCTTCAATTCTCTGACGATTCTTTTCTCCTTCATCTATGGCAACTTCTAAAAATGGGATAGGATTTATTTTAAGTCCCTTTGATACATACTTGCGAAGCTCACCCAGATTTCTTCTTATGAATCCATAAGCTGCCTGCTCTTTTTCTTTAGGGAGTACACTTATCATTATTTTTGCCCGTTTATTGTCTGGCGAAAGAACAACTCGAGTGACTGTAATCATCGAAGTAGGTCCCGCTTCCTTTTCTATATAAAGGGCAGCAAGTTCTTTTACGTGGTTTGTTATTTTTTCTGATCTATATTCAGACATCCTATTTTATAGTTACGATAAATGCTTCTAATATATCACCTGGAGCTATGCCCATCTTTGTTTCTACTTGTACTCCACACTCACTTTCCTCAAGTACTTCTTTTGCTTTAATCTTATTGTGCTGAAGTTCGACAATTTTACCACGTCCGATTTCAAAATCACGACGCATTATACGTACTATTCCACCGTTCACAATTCTACCTTGGACAACCTTTCCACCGACTACTTGTTTGTCTTTAGTAGAACCAAATATTTTAAGTATTTTAAGAGACCCCGTTACTTCTACACTCTCTACTCTTGGACGTCTTTCCTCTATTATAACTTTCAGCCAATCTGTAAGCTTGTAAATAATATCGAAGGTCTCAACTGTTACTTTTAAGGTTTCATTCAAATCTCGTGCACCATTATCAAGCTTTGTATTAAATCCAACTATTATAGTTTCTTTGTTTGCATTTGCCATCTTTAGGTCAGATTCACTAATTGCTCCAACACCGAAGCTAATAATTTTGTATGATATTTCAGAATTATTAAGTCTACTTATTTCTTTCTCAAGTGCTTCCATTGAACCAACCACGTCAGTTTTTACTATGAGGGGAATTATTTTACCCATTATTTCACCGTCTTTCTTCGTTGATTTATTATTTAATAATTCTTCTTTTATCATATTTACATATACTTCTGCTTCTTTTTTTGTTGCGAACGATTCAAAGGTACTTCCTACTTCGGGCATTGATTCAAAACCGACAAGACGAATAGGGGAGGAGAAAGTAGCTTCTTTTATGGAAACACCATTAAAATTTTCCATTATACGTGTAGTCACTAGAGCAGTGCCTGCAACTACGAACATACCAGACTTTAAAGTCCCGTTCTTTATAACTACGGTAGCGGATATTCCTCTTTTGGGTTCGCGATTTGCCTCTATAATAATTCCAGATGCATTTAACTTAGGATCTCCCGTAAAAGTCTGCATATCTGCAACTAAAAGAATCATATCTAAAAGATCATTTACACCTGTACCAACTTTAGCTGATATAAGTACAAATGGTATGTCTCCACCCATACCTTCTAGGTAAATACCTTTTTCTACAAGGTCCATTTTTGTTTTTTCTATATTTGCATTTGGTCTATCTATTTTATTAATTGCTACAATATATGGGGTTTTGCTTTCTATTATTGTGTTGTAGGCTTCTATCGTTTGAGCTTTCACAGAGTCTTCGGCCGATACTACAAGTATCGCTATATCAGAAGCATATGCACCACGAGCACGCATGTTAGAAAAAGCCTCATGTCCTGGAGTATCTAGGAATGTTATAAGTCTATCAACCTTATTTTCATCTTTGTGGCTAACTTCATAAGCACTGATACTTTGAGTAATACCTCCTGCTTCACCTGCGACTACATTAGATTTACGAATATAGTCAAGAAGTGTGGACTTTCCATGGTCAACATGTCCCATCACTACAACGACAGGAGGGCGAACGACTTTATTTGTTTGTAATGCATTTTTATCCATAATATTTTTATTTAGATTTCTCTAATACTTCTTTTTCCTCGGTAGATAATTCAAATTCAGATTTACCATTCGTTATTGGTTTTGCAAATATACTCATACGATCACGGGCATATAAACTAGACATCACTATTCCGTTGCCCTCATCATTTAGGAATGAAATAGCGAAACTCTGGTTACTTCCAGCGTCCAAGAATGGATTGAATCGTATAGTTTCTACACTTCTGATTGATTTATCAAGTCTCTTGTCTACATTTACCAGATGCTTGTTGATTTCTATTTGAGTATCTTTTAGTTCAGCCATTTGGCTTCCTAACTTTATCATCACATCTTCTAAATTTTTGGCTTTAGTTCCAGCAAAGAATTTTCTAAAACGATATTCTGTCATTAATACCCAAACAAAAAGGATTACAATTGCGCCTCCAAGTATGTAAATTAAGATAGATATAGTCATAATCTAAAGAGAGTATATACTAATAAAGCATTTTTTACAATATGTGTTATAGTTATTTATATATTTATGAAAAGTAGAATATATTTAGATTTTGCTTCAGCAACACCCATAGACAAGACAGTTCTTGGGATTATGTCCTCGTATAATAAGGATTATTTTGCGAATTCTTCTTCCATACACGGAAGTGGAGTAAAAACACGAGAAATAATAGAAAAAAGTAGAGAGTTGATTGCAAAAGGTATAAATGCTCATAATAATGAGATAATTTTTGCTGGGAGTAGTACAGAGAGCATTGCCCTCGCCATACGAGGGGTAATTACTAATTACCAATTACTAATTAAGAATTTAAAAACAGATGCAAAATCAAAGATTCCACATATTATAACTTCGGAGATTGAGCACCCAGCTGTGTTAGAGAATTGTAAGATGCTCGAAGAGAGAGGCGAGGCAGAAATAACTTATATAAAAATAAATGAAGATGGAATAATAAATCCTAGAGATGTGAGAGATGCAATTAAAGACAATACAATTCTAGTTTCTATAATGTATGCGAATAATGAGATAGGCACAATACAGCCAATACAAGAAATTGCAAAAGAGATTAGGCACTATAAGAAAAATTCAAAACAAAATATTTATCCATTGTTCCACACTGACGCTACTCAGGCGATGAATTATCTTGATACTTCCAATATCGAGAAACTAGGGGTTGATATGATGAGCTTTAATGGCTCAAAAATATATGGCCCAAAAGGTATTGGAATTTTATATAAAAAAAGGGAAGTAGAACTTTCACCTATATATACTGGTGGAGGACAGGAGTTTGGATTAAGATCAGGAACTGAAGACGTAGCTAAAATAGCAGGAATTGCTCTTGCACTACAAATTACAAATAAAATAAAAGATAAGGAGATAGAGCGACTTATAAAACTTCGCGATTACACCATAGATAAATTACTAAATATAAAAGTAGGTACTTATAAAATAGTTTTGAATGGAAGCAAGGAAGAGAGACTTCCAAATAATATAAATATTTCTATATCAGGTATTCCCAGTGAGCTTCTAGTTATAGAGCTTGATGCAAAAGGCATAGATGTTTCTTCAAAGAGCGCCTGTAAGAGTGAGGACGAAAGTGAATCTTATGTATTAAAAGCACTAAGAATGGCAAGTGGTGAGGAAGTTAAAGAAGAAGAGGGTTCACTGCGAATTACACTTGGACGTCAGACTAACAAGGAAGATATGGATAGATTTTTGTTGGCTTTAAATAAAATTTTATTGAAATATTGTAATTGGAATAAATAGGGGTATTGTGCTAATATATTAATTATGGATATCAAAGAATTAGACAAAAAGCAGCTCATATTACTTACGTTACTTATAACGTTTGTAGTGTCTATCGCTACAGGAATAGTGACAGTTTCACTCATGAATCAAATGCCAAAGAGTGTTCCTCAAACTATAAATAATGTAATTCAGAAAACAATTGAAAGAGTAACCACCATTGAAACCCCAGCAAAAATTGATATAAATACATCAAGCTCATCCAAGGCATCTATGTCATTACTTGGGGATGGGGATGCGGTTGTTTCTATTTATGCAATTGAAACAAAAGCTCTCGTCATAGATGCAAATACTACCTCACCTATACCTGTAGTGCCTACTATCATTTCTGATCCTAATATAGCACCTGTCATACCAACAGATACAAAAGCATTAGGAGAAGGCATAATAATTTCTGATGTAGGATTAATATTAGTTGATTCAACTATACTCACTGAAAGCCATGTATATAAAGTTATTTTAAATAAGATAGATTTTGACGCTACTATTTTGAAAAAGTTTGGAAATGGATTTACAATTTTGAAAATTTCAGAAAAAAAGCCAATAAAAGAAACCCCAGTAAAGATTGATACGACAAAAGCAACACAATAAAATTTTAAATAAATAATTTGTTTTGTATCTTAATTCCCAATTATTAATTATTAATTCTTAATTATTTATATTTATGCCCCCATTTAATCATTTCACAACCAAAGCAAAAGAAGTAATCCGCAAGGCTCACGAGCTCGCTATTGAACGTGGGCAGAATCATGTGAATACTCTGCATCTACTTACAGCTCTATTAATACAAGAGGATTCTATTATTGTTTCCATTTTAGATAAAATGGAGATAGATACTACACTGCTTATAGACAACCTAAGTGAAATGATAGAGTCACCAGAGAATAGAACTACTGTTTCTCCCTCTTATCAAATATATCTCACACCTGACCTGGCTCAAGCAATAGAAAACTCGAGTAAAATAGCAGCAGATATAAAAGATGATTTTGTTTCAACAGAACATTTGTTTGTTTCTCTTCTCGAGACTCCTGGCGAGACAAGGGAGCTCATGGGTAAGTTTAAAATTAATAAAGAACAAGTTTTAGGAGTATTAGAACAATTAAGGAAAGAAAAAGGTAATAATCCTAGCGCTCCAAAACAACCCAAACTCATAAATAAATTTACGAGGAACCTTACTTTACTTGCCAGACAAGATAAGCTTGATCCTGTAATAGGACGTGAAAGAGAGATAATGCGCATGATGCAGATTCTTTCTCGTAGGACCAAGAATAATCCTATACTCATTGGAGACGCAGGTACTGGGAAGACCGCTGTAGCAGAAGCCCTTGCTCAAAGGATAGCCAAGAATGATGTTCCTGAAAGTCTGAAAGATAAAGAGGTAGTATCCCTTGACCTGGGGCTTCTTCTTGCGGGGACAAAATACAGGGGAGAGTTTGAAGAAAGATTGAGAGGGATATTAAAAGAAATAGAGAAAGCAGAAGGTAAAATAATTCTATTCATAGATGAGATACATACAATAGTAGGAGCAGGAAGTAGTGAGGGGTCTCTCGATGCATCGAATATGCTGAAGCCTGCTTTGGCCCGCGGAGAACTCCGTGCTATAGGAGCAACTACCTTAAAAGAGTATCAAAAACATATAGAGAAGGATCCGGCACTGGCACGTCGTTTTCAACCTGTATTTATAGATGAACCAAGTATAGATGATACTATAGCTATTCTGCGTGGTTTAAAAGAAAAATATGAATTGTATCACGGTGTACGCATAACCGATGATGCCATTATAGCAGCGGTCAATCTTTCAACTCGATATATCACAAATAGATATCTTCCAGATAAAGCCGTAGATCTTATAGATGAAGCTTCTTCAGCTTTGCGTATTGCTCTCGAAAATAAGCCACCCATTTTAGAAGATGCACATAGGAAGATTATGCGCTTTGAAATAGAAAAGGAAGCTTTGTCGAAGGAAATAGCAAGAGATACCAAGGGGTCAGTTGATAAAAAAACCCACAACAGAATTAAAGAGATTGAAAAGGAAATAAGTAATCTAAGAGAACAAACTCATGAGATAGAACTAAAGTGGAAGAATGAAAAGGAAACAGTAGGAGAAATAAGAGCAATCAAAAAAGAATTAGAAACTTTGCGTATTGAAGGGGAGAACAGAGAAATGAGTGGAGATCTAGCTCGTGTGGCAGAGATACGTTATGGAGAAATTCCAGATTTAAAAAAGAAACTAGATACTAAGCTCCTCCGACTTAAGAAATTACAAAAATCCCGCAGAATTTTAAAAGAAGAAATTACTTCTGAAGATATTGCCGAAGTTGTATCTATGTGGACAGGTATTCCACTTTCTAAAATGTTGGAAGAAGAAAGAGAAAAACTTGCAAAAATGGAAGAAATAATTAGAGCTAAAGTAATAGGACAAGATGAAGCCATAACTAAAATCTCAGATGTGGTACGCAGAAATAGAGCAGGTATATCAGATCCAAACAAGCCAATCGGCTCATTTATATTCCTAGGTCCTACAGGAGTAGGTAAGACTGAGCTTACAAAAACATTGGCACAGTTTATGTTTAATGATGATAAAGCCTTGATACGAGTAGATATGAGTGAATATATGGAGCGTCACAGTGTCTCCAAACTAATAGGTTCACCACCTGGATATGTTGGCTATGATGAATCTGGAAGTCTTACCGAAGCAGTCCGTCATAGACCTTATTCTGTTGTATTATTTGATGAAGTTGAAAAAGCACATCCGGAAGTTTTCAATATACTTTTGCAAGTGTTAGATGAAGGTAGACTAACAGATGCAAAGGGAAGAGTTGTGAATTTTAAGAACACAGTGATAATACTCACATCAAATATTGGATCTAGTTTTATAGAAAAGATGGAAACTTTAGGATTTTCAAATAATACTAAGGTTGATGAATATACTCAGACGAAAGAAAAAGTATTAGAATCACTGAAAGACTATTTCCGCCCAGAATTTTTGAACAGATTAGATGATACAATTGTATTCGATATACTTTCACTCGATTCTATTAGGCACATAGTTGATTTGAAGATTAAAATTGTGAAAGATAGACTACTTACCAAAGAAATTAATTTTGAAATTTCGCAGGATGCACTTTCATACTTGGCAAAGGAGGGTTATGATCCACACTATGGGGCAAGACCCTTGGGGAGATTAATACAAAACAAAATTCTAAATCCCGTAGCCAACTTTATCATAGGAAAAAGCGTAAAGAAAGGTGATAGTGTTGTTGTTTCGATGAAAGGGAAGGAACTTTTGATAGAACTGAAGAAAAGAAAAGTTGAATCAAATATAGTGGTTAAAAGTAAAATAAATACAAAATAAATTTTAGGTTGGACCATGAGTACATTTTTCGGCTATAACATAGCCAGGTACTTTTCAGATAAATAGGGTTGGACCGGCAGTAGCCTTTTTGAGCCAACATGGGTTGGACCATGAGTACATTTTTCGCCTATTACATAGGCAGGTACTTTTCGCTCTTGTTAACACAAGAGAACGAAAAGTCTTTCGAATCCAACACGCAAGCCAAGCAGTTGGCTTGCTCCGGCGCACAATAATAAAAAACCTTCTCGGAAGAAGGTTTTTTATTATTGTGCGCCGGGTTGGATTCGAACCAACGAAGGCCGAAGCCGACAGATTTACAGTCTGTTGTGATAGACCACTCCACCACCGACGCGTATATTATAGGTTTTACTGTTCACTCCTACCTTGCAATTATACACAATTATTATAATTTTTCAACATTTAAAAAATGTGCTAAAATGGAAGGATGTCACAGCTTTATAGTAATTCAATTTTTTGGGTAGATATAGAAAAAGTTAAGCCGAATCCTTTTCAGCCTCGTCGTGAATTCGACGAAGCAAGATTACGAGACTTAGCAGATTCAATACGTCAGTATGGCGTACTTCAGCCTTTGGTTGTTTCAAGAATGGAAATAGTAAAAGAGGATGAGGGGATTATAGTAGAATACGAGCTTATAGCAGGAGAGCGCAGGCTTCGTGCTTCCAAGTTAGCAGGGCTCGATCAGGTACCGGTCATTATACGTGTAGGAGATGACAATATGGCCAAGCTCGAGCTTGCAATTATAGAGAACTTGCAGCGTGAAGACTTGAATGCTGTAGAGCGTGCGCGTGCATTCTTCCGCCTCGTCGAGGAATTTAAATTCACACATACACAGATCGGAGTTAAGGTAGGAAAGAGTCGTGAATATGTTTCAAATACTTTACGCTTATTGGCACTACCTCAAGAGATGCTTGATGCACTCTCAGCGGGTAAAATAAGTGAAGGGCATACTCGTCCCATTCTTATGCTTATTGATAGACCAGAAGAACAGCAAGTTTTGTTTAAAGAGATAATGTACAAAAAGCTTACAGTGCGTGATGCCGAGAAGATAGCTCGAAAAATTGCATTTGATAAAGTTCGCAAGAAGGAGTATATGCAAGATCCAGAAATAAGTGAAATAGAAGGTAAGCTTCAAGAGACGCTAGGTACAAGAGTGCATATAGAGAAGAAAGAGAATGGTGGATATATCACGATAGATTTCTTTACAAATGATGATCTTCGAACTATTTTAGATATAATTAAATCTAAAAACGAGGGTGGTAATCCAAACAAGATGTTAGAGAATTTTATTTCACAAAAAGAAGCAAATTTAGAATCACAAATACTAGAGGGCTCGCCAATAATTAGCATAGTAGACGAAAATGTATTAGCTATAAATGATATAGATGATGATTTGCATCTTATAGAAGATAGAACAAAGGAAGAAATAAAGAAAGCAGAAGAAGATGTGGATATTTATAATATAAATAATTTTACACTTTAAACTAAAAACCTCTCAATTTGAGAGGTTTTTAGTTTTTACCAAATGATAAAAATTTAGACAGGAGGCTATGCTCTTTCAAGTAGGCATTGATTTCTCTTCTTGCTAGGTTCGTTTTTGCATAGTCTAGCCATTTAGAAGATGGGTTTGTATTTTTATTTGTTTGTATCTCCACTATATCGTGAGTTTTAAGTTTTGTTCCTATGGAAGCATTTTTACCATTTATTTTTACACCCTGTATGTGATTACCCACATCTGTGTGTATCGCATAGCCAAAATCAATAGGAGAGGAATCCTCTGGTAGATTTATAATGTCACCCTTTGGTGTGAATACAAAAACACGGTCCTTAAAGAAATTTAATTTAATATTTTTAAGAAATTCCTCTGGTTTATGCTCGTCTTCATTTTCATTTAATTCCTTAAGTTGAGACACCCATTCTAGATGCTTAGGGTCAACTTTTTTATCCGATCCCTTTTCCTTGTACATAAAGTGGGCAGCTATACCATTCTCAGCATTCTGATGCATTTCGTGTGTGCGGATTTGTATTTCAACAATTCCTCCTGTTCCAGTAAATATTGTTGTGTGGAGACTCTGATAACCATTTGCTTTAGGCATAGCTATATAATCTTTTATGCGATTTGGAAGAGGTGTCCATTCTCCATGAATAATACCTAGAACGTGATAACAATCCGCCACAGTGTCTACCATGACACGCAGAGCCATGATGTCATAGATTTTTCCTATGTCCATATTATACTTTTGAAGTTTTTTCCAAAGTGAGTACAAGTGCTTTTGCCTATAGTCCACTATTGAATTTTTGATACGTGTTTCCTTTATTTTTTCTAATATTTTATCTTTCACTTCTATCAGAAATTTTTCCTTAGCATCTTTTTTTTCCATTAATAATGTTTTTACTTCTTCATATTCTTTAGGGTAAGCATATTGGAAGGCAGCATCTTCAAGGCGACCCTTCAATCGACCCATAGATAGTCTATCTGCAAGTGGTGCATATATTTCTAAGGTCTCAAGAGCGATGCGCTTCTGCTTGTCTGGGCGAACATGTTCTAGTGTTTCGATATTGTGAAGTCTGTCTGCAAGCTTTATGGTTAGCACTCTTAAATCTTCTGCCATAGAAACAAAAAACTTTCTTAAGTTTTCAACTTTTCTTTCAATTCCCTTATATCTAACTGTTCCTAGTTTTGTAACTCCATTCACAAGAGAGACTATTTCTGGACCGAATTCTTTCTCTAGTTCTTCTTCTGTTATATCAGTATCTTCTATTACGTCATGTAAAATACCAGCAGAGATTGTTTTTGCTTTCATCCCTAGTTCCGCCAAGTTTTTCGCTGTAGCAAAAACATGGTTGAAGTAAGGTTCACCACTTTTACGAAGTTGACCCTCGTGTGCTCTCTTTGCGAAAGCATAGGCTCTATTTATTATATCTATATCTTCCTTCTTTAAATTTTTAATTAAAGATAGAATCTCATCAATTTCCGGCTTCATATATAGTAGTATAACAAAAATCTAACAAAAATAAACCAATAATAAAAAATAGCTCAGATGAGCTATTTTTTATTATTTACAAGATTTTCACCGTGCTTATGTGGATTGTGATTTCTACACATCTTATTTGAACAACGTTCTGGAATAGTTTTTGGTCACAAATAATTTCTCGCCGCCGCTACGAAATTTTTGCGACCCCGACTCGCGGTTTTGAGTGCTCTCAAAACATCGCTCCGTCTCACAAAAACTAAAAATATTTATTTTTTATTATTTACAAGATTTTCACCGTGCTTGTGCGGATTGTGATTTCTACACATCTTATTTGAACAACGTTCTGGAATAGTTTTTGTGCCTTCCATCATTAATGATTCACAGAGGTCACAAATATTTCCAGTTGGTTTTGCTTTTATTGCATTTTTGCAATCTGGATAGTTACTACAAGAATAAAAGATTCCAAAGCGTCCCTTTCTCTCCATCATTTTTCCATTTTTACAAACAGGGCAAGTGATGTCTGTCATTTTTCTTTTTATTTCTTCTTCATCTTGTTTTATAAATTTGCATTTAGGATACCTAGAACAGGATATGAATGTGCCACCACCATCACGTCTAACTCGTATTACAAGTTTGCCCCCACCACTCTTTCCTTTCTTGTCTCCACATAGTGGACAAATTTCTCCAGTTTCTTTTGGTCCTTCTAGCATAACGCCATCTATTGTACGAGCACCTGTACAATCGGGATAACGGCTACACGAATAGAATTTACCCCCGCGAGCAAGCTTTACAATCATATTGCTATTACAAAGAGGACAAAGCATATCATCTGGTGCCTCTCCCATATTTGTAGCCTTTGCTAGCTTATCTTTTTCCTTAACATCTTTTTGAAATGGTATGTAAAAATCTTTTAATGTTTTTGAGTACTCTCTTTTTCCATTTGCTATATCATCTAGCTCATCTTCCATTTCTGCTGTAAAAGTATCACTGATATATTCTCCAAAATTAGTTTCGAGAAAAGTCGAAACTACATCTCCTGTGTCAGTAGGGAACAAAGTTTTTCCTTCCTTCTTTACATAGCCTCTATCTTCAAGGGTTTTCATAATTGATGCATAAGTAGAAGGACGTCCTATGTCACGAGCTTCAAGTTCTTTCACTAGACCCGCTTCTGTATAGCGGTTTGGTGGCTCTGTGGCCTTCTCCTTGCTGTTTAATTCTATAAGTTTAAGTTCTTCACCGGTAATTACCTCTGGAAGCTCTATGTCTTCTCCACGTGCCCCAACGTCGCATATAAGCCAACCAGGGAATAGTACACGTGATCCGTTTGCAGTGAAGTCCGGGATAGATTCACTTTTTATATTTGCTGTAATTTTAGTTTTAAGTAATTTAGCATCTGACATTTGCGAAGAGACTACTCTCTCCCAGATGAGCATGTAAAGTTTCTTCTGTTCCTCATTTATTCCTGCATGAGTTTGCTCGACATGTGTAGGACGGATAGCTTCATGGGCTTCTTGGGCATTTTTAGATTTTGCTTTATATATATGCTTTTCTGCATATTCTTTACCATATTTTTTTTCTACTAAAGCTATAATTTGATTTTGAGCAACTATACTTAGATTTGTACTATCGGTACGCATATATGTGATGTGACCCGCTTCATATAATTTTTGTGCTACCTGCATTGTACGTGAAGGAGAAAAGCCGAGTCGTGTGCTCGCAGTTTGCTGCAATGTCGAAGTAGTAAAGGGTGCTCTGGGTTGGCGCTTTTGTTCACTAGTCTTTAAATCTTTTACAAACCATTTTTCTTTATTACCTAAATCAAGAATCTTGTTTACTATTTTTTTATCACGTGGTTCTTCTACGCAGGATAAAGTTATTTTATCCTTTTTATTTGTTTCAAAAAGTCCTTCGAGAGTCCAGTAAACTTCAGGTATAAAAGCACGAATTTCTCTTTCTCTTTCCATTATGATTCGTAGAGCAGGGGATTGGACTCGTCCAGCTGAAAGACCATAGCGGACTTTCTTCCAAATAATTCCGGATAAGTCATATCCTACAAGACGGTCGAGTACTCTACGAGCTTCTTGAGCTTTTACGAGATCTTGGTCAATATCACGAGGATTCTGTAATGCTTCTTCTACAGCTTCTTTAGTAATTTCATGGAAGGTAACTCTCTTTATTGGAGCTTTGATTTTCCTGTCGGCATCAAGAAGCTCTTTTAAGTGCCAAGAGATGGCTTCTCCTTCTCGGTCCGGGTCAGTCGCTAGCATAATCTGTGTTGCTTTTTCTCCGAGAGTCTTTAAATCATGAACTACTTTTTCTTTACCTTTTGAGATTTCGTAACGAGGAATAAAGCCACCAGGGATATCGATAGCATCTTTGTTTGATTTTGGTAAGTCACGTATATGTCCTACACTTGCACGCACTGTAAAAGAACCACCGAGATACTTCTCGATAGTCTTTGCCTTTGAAGGTGATTCAACAATTAATAATTTCATAGTCTTCTCCAACTTTCCAGTCATCGAAATTACGTATTAGTAAGTTTGATGTATTTGACTCCATTTAATATTATTAAAAATGAAATTAAAAGATAAGATAAAAGATATTGC
>CAINWY010000033.1 GCA_903854645.1 uncultured bacterium
CCTCTCATAAAGATGAAACTAAAACAAAATAAAGCCGTAAAAACGGCTTATTTTGTGATTAAATGCTATTGTGTTGTGGTTGAACCAGCCGCTGGTGTTGTCTTTATTTCTTTTTTCATCTTCTTATTTTTCTTTATTTTATTCTTGTCTTTCATATCTTTTTGACCTTTCAAATTCTTTTGTTGTGAAATTCCTAGTTGTGTACCATCTTTTACTTTATCTGTATTTCTTAATCCTTCTCCTGTTTTAAGTCCAAGCTCTTGCCTAATTGCATTTGCTTCCTTTATTTTTCCTTCTTTAGCAAGTTTCCAGGCCTCTGCAAAACGTGGGAAATTATCTTTAGTAATTAGTGGGTCCACTTTTCCAGTCTTGCTCATAACAAGCACTTTCCAAGCTTCATAATCCCCACTTGTCATAATCTTGGTCATTTGTGTATCAAATGAATCACTATACCCTGGACTCTTTTTTGAGAAGTCTTGGGCAGCGAATGCTGTGCCCGATAAACCAAGTCCTAATGTTAATGCGAGTAGTCCACTCATAATCAATGTATTTCTGTTTTTCATAATTGTTAATTATTGTTTTATTATTTATTCTAAAACAATTCTGTTAAAAATTTAATAAGTGTAAATGGTGCCTCACCACTTACACTTATAATACGCACTGACTATTCTTTTTATCTCAATCTATCTTACACCGAGCCAGGGCCTTATCTCATCAGCACTAAAATTATTTGTATCAATAATATCACCCATTATTTTTATCCTTTCTCCTACTTCTATCTCTACCTTCCCACGATTAATTGAGGAAGTTGTATCAATAATCCAAGTAATTCCATTTGAATCGATAACTTCAATAGTTCCATCATTAATTCTAGTTATTTTGCCTGAAAGAAGCCCATCTTCTGGGTGTGCCCATACTTCGTGCCTATTTAAAATTATATTCCTATATGCAGGTGAAACTTCACTTAGAGATTTCTCTACAACTTCACCCAATTTTAATATATAAAACAGTGAACCAAATATTATGGAAGACGCCATATACGCCCCTACTACTACTATTAGAGTATGACGATAACCATGCAAAGTTTTCCTATAATAATAATCCCCTAGTATGACAAAGATAATCAAAGAAATTATCCAAAAATATGGCAATGTCTTTAATATAAAATTAAAACCAAATTTACTATACAAATCCCAGTCATTATTTAAAAGACTGGAAAGAACGAGAGAAAATGTAAATGCTCCCACAATTAAAGATACAACAACAGCCGTCCAAAAGAGAACTCTTTTGATACTGAAAACATTCTTAGAAATTGGCTTTAGCCCATCCGATTTAATCCTTTCTAACACTATTTGGCTTATATTTTTATTTTCCATATTTATTTTGAAATTATAACTAATTACGACCTTTATCTACTACTAATTTCTCATATTCCTCTTTAAATAATTTCTTTCCCCGTAGAATTAGATTGCCTACAGTACTTATTGGCTTCTTTAAAATATCTGCAATCTCTACATAATCCTTCTCGTCAAGAAATCTTAATACTAATACTTCGCGATATTTTTCATCAAGTTTTGAAAGTGCTTCGTCAATCATTTTTCTATCCAAAGCATTATCCATTTCTTTTGTCATATCAAAAGAATCTCCAAATTTAACTAGATCTTCTACCTCAAGTGCAATGCTGGGCCTTACAACCTTCTTTCTGATTGCACTTACGGCTTCATTATGAGCTATACGATATATCCAGGAAGAAAACTTTAGGTCCTTGTCAAAACCATTCAAATTAAAATATGTTTTTATAAAAACATCCTGAAGAACGTCTTCTGCGTCTTCACGACTAAACTTTGAAATTCTTATTATATATCTTAAAAGCTTATCTTCGTACCTTTTAGTAAGACACAAAAAATGCATAGAATCTATCAAAGACATTCCAACCAGCTCAACATCTGTTTTCTCATTGCAAGGACTATGATCTATCATATATATAGTATATCCTTAATACGCAAAATTATTTAAATTTATCCCAAAATAATATTTATTAGGTAAATTTTATGCTATACTCTACTTTATGCCACACAAAACACAAGGTAACAAATCCGTCATATCAGCCCTGATAGGTAACACTTTCGTAACTATTATAAAGAGTATTGTGGCTGTTTTTTCAGGTTCTGCCAGTATGTTTGCTGAAAGTGTTCACAGTTTCGCAGATACACTAAATCAGTCACTTTTACTAGTTGGACTTAAAAGATCTAAAAGGCCAGCTGATGATATTCATGGCTATGGATATGGTATCGAGAGGTTCTTCTGGTCTCTTATTTCTGCTTGTGGAATATTATTTATAGGAGCTGTGGTAACTGTTTACCATTCTATAGATTCTTTGTTTGATACAAGCCTAAATAATGTTAACCATTTCAACTATTTTACAATTATAGTTTTGTGTATTGCTTTCATTGTAGAAGGCATCACTTTGTTAATAGCAATCAAAGAATTAAAGGGTGGTGAGAAGTTTTCAAAAGATATTTTTATTGATGCAGATCCTGTAACTCTCGCTGTGGTATATGAAGATAGTGCTGCCGTACTAGGTGTCTTGGTGGCACTAGGTGCTCAAGCTCTAATGTATTTAACTGGCAACAATATATACGACTCTATTGGTGGTATTATTGTGGGGTTCATTCTAGGCTTTTTGGCAATAATTCTCATAATAAAAAATCATCATTATATTATAGGTAAATCCCTAAAAGAAGAAACAACTGAAGAGATTATAGAGCTTTTACTCGAAGACCCATGCATAGAGCATGTATCTGAATTCAAATCTGTAGCTATAGATATAAATAAATATAGAATTTATACAACGGTTGAATGGAATGGCTGCCCTCTTTATGAGGAGATATATGAAAAGGGTGATCTTAAAGAAGAATTTGATAAGATTAAAAATGACTTTAAAAAATTTACCAAACTTATGTTTAAGACTACCGACAGAATTCCAAGATTAGTAGGGACGCGAATAGATGAGATAGAGAAAAGAATTAAAGAAAAATTCCCGGAGGTAATGTATGTAGATATAGAGATAAACTAATTTCTAAAAATCAGTGAGGTAGAATATGATATAATAATTAAATATAAACATGGAGGCAATTTTACATAATATTCTTTTTTGGCTCGAATCTTCAAAATATATTTTGCTTTTTATAGGTACTATTTTTGAGGGACCGGTAGTTATGATGGTCAGTGGTTTTCTGTATGGATTGGGTCAATTTGATTTTTTGCCTATGTATATATCATTAGTTTCTGGTGATTTTACTGCTGATATTCTGTGGTATTCTATAGGGAGATTTGGCACACGAAAAACTATTTTAAAATATGGTCATTTTGTCGGAGTTACACCAGATACGATTTCACGTGTAGAAAATCAATTTTTAAAATTTCACCAAAAAATTCTCATTATATCAAAACTCACAATGGGATTCGGCTTTGCTGCAGTTATATTGGTTGTTGCTGGAATGTTTAAAGTCCCCTTTAAAAATTATGTATTATTAAATTTAATTGGCGGTTTCATCTGGACAGCATTTCTTATTACTATTGGATATTTCTTGGGGAATATCTTCAATATGGTTTCTAAATCAATGAAAGTCAGCTTTTTAATTATCGTCTTTACTTTATTTATATTTGGTCTAAAATATATGAATAATTATTTAAAGAACAAAGGCCTTGCTATATGATTTCAATAATAATTCCCACATTAAATGAAGAAAAAATATTAGAGAAAACACTAGCCTACCTAAAAGAAATGAAGGGTGATTTTGAGATTATAATCTCGGACGGGAAAAGCTCTGACGGTACAATACAAATAGCAAAAAAGTACACTGATAAAGTTGTCGTCTATGAAGGGTCAACTCGTCAAACTATTGCCATGGGTAGAAATTTAGGTGCAACGGTGGCAAAAGGAGAATATCTACTCTTTATGGATGCAGATATGACCATAACGGATGAAAGCTCTTTCTTTAAAAAAATTATTAATACTTTTGAGAAGAACAATAAAGTCGTAGCTGTAACAGTATTCCTAAGGGTTTTGCCGGAAATGGAAACCATCCTAGACCGAATATTTTATTC
>CAINWY010000034.1 GCA_903854645.1 uncultured bacterium
AAACCTATTAATATAAAGATTATTCCTATAATAGTTAAACCTGAGATTACTATTATAAAAATATTCTTTGTATCTATAAATCCTGGCTTCTCTGTAGGAACGGTTGGTATACCTGTTGTTGGTATATTCTCTACTCCTACAGCTTCTGCCGTTTTGACAAAACTAAAGGGTATACTTTTTGCAATTATATTTCCTGTGTTATTTACTGTAGCTGTATAGACTGTATGATTACCATTCTCTAGCTCTTTATCTAGCTCGTATTGCCATTCTCCCTTGCTGTCAGTCCTAACTGTTACCATTATAGGTGTACTATAAATATACAATGTTATGAAGCTATTTGGCAATGCCTGTCCTTTTAACACTATACCTTTCTTATTTGTTATTTTAATCTCATTAATTCTATAAGAAGAAACAGTAATTTCTGATTTAGTAGACGCGGTAGGCTCTTCGTTTACTAGTTTTGCTAAATCTTTCTTTGTTGGATCGTATCCAAGTAAAATCTTATCCCCTGCATTTAATGTTTTCCCTTCTAAAATAGAAACTGGGGATTTCTTTATGGGGTCTAGATTATAAATATATTTTGAATCAAAATCTGAAATACCATCCTTGTTTGTATCTTTATAAACCAAATTAGTTATATCAGTTTTTACTTTTTGCTCTGCTAGTAATTGTTTCGTATCAGGTACAACATTTTTTGTTGGCTCTGCGCTAGTATCTTTTTTTATATCGACAGCTTTTACCAAAATATTCAACTTATCAGTCACATTTTCAATAATTTGAGTAGGGGTAACGGCACCAACATAATCAGAAGGTATTTGCGGATTAAAAATAATTGATACATTATTTGTACTAATTGAATCTTTTTTGTTAGGAACTATTACATTTTGAGTATTTGTCGTATTTGTTGTAGTTATTGGTATTTGGGATGTAGTTGCTGTAGTTTTAGACTCTGGCACCTTTGGGTTTGTTGTGGTTGTCTGTTTATCAATTTTAACTGGAGTCGTTGTGGTATTTAATTTTGTTGTATCAGTGATTGCCTTTGCTATGTCAGCTTTTGGTAGTGCTGTAGTTGCATTTGGGAATATAGGTACAGAAACTTTTTCTAATAGAGTGTATGCAGAGCAACCAATCGTAGACAGACAGGACTGTACTCTATAATCGTAAGTATCACCAGGAATAATTGAGCTATCTGAAAAAAATGTAATATTTGATACTGATAGTTGTACAAGTGTATTCCATACTGTATCCTTACTGAGCTTTCTTTGAATTACAAACCTATCTTCATTATTAGAATTATCAATCCATTTTAATGCAGCATATTTGTTTGCTTGAGATATGGGAGTATATAATTTTAATCCCGAAGGAGCGCTAGGTATAGTTGATACAGTATTATTTATATTGCTAGGATTTGGATTTGGATTTGGATTTGGATTTGGATTTGCAGCTGTATTTGTATTAGTGTTCGTATTTGTATTATTAATATTTGAAGCTGGATATGGAGAAATCTTATCAATAGCTATAAATTCAGAACATATATTTACTAAACATGCTTGAATTCTATAGTCATAGTATGACCCTACATTAACTGAAGCATCATTATATGAAGTCGCACTTCCTGAAAGATTTGGAAGGCTCACCCAAAAATTTGCACCCGTTGCAGTTGCTGAAATAGTAGAGTTTATCCTTTTTTGAATTCTTATAGAGTCCTGAGTTATAGTTCCATTTGTCCACGAAAGTGGCACTACTCCTGGAACGACAATTGTTGATAATCTGAGATTCATAGGTGTAGATGGAGTAATTGTATTCGGAGAAATATTATATCCATTTAATGTTGCCAGTGGTAAACTAATATCTAATAAATTTACATACGGTGAACACAAGCTATCAGTTACACATGCTTTTATCCTATAATCATAAGATAATCCCCTAGTTATATTATTTGAATCTTCATATATCGTTACATTCATTCCAGTATCAATAATATTTGTGTATAAATTTTCACTACTTAATTTTCTTTCAATAGCAAAATAAGCTTCATTATTAGAATTGTCCATCCACTTAAGAGGTACGGCGTTCATAGTGGGTGTTAATGCTGTATACAAAATAAAATTTGAAGGGCTTTCTGGTGCTATATTTATCGAAGGGATTACAACTCCAAGCTTTTCTGCACCAGGAACAGAACATCCTACATCAGTTAGACATGCTTCTACCTTATAGTCATAACTATTTCCTGCTACGGCAAAAGTATCAACATATGAAGTTTTATCAGTACCAATTAATAAATATATAGACTCCCAAGAAGGGGTACCAGATAGTCTTCTTGAAATATTAAACTTATCTTCATTTGAAGCATTATCTACCCAGTTTAGTGAAACTGTACCGCTGTAGACATTACCAACCAAGCCAGATGGCGATGATGGCAAATTAGGATTTCCTGTTGTTGCGTCTGCATATATTAAACCCCAATATACTGATGCTGTAAAAGAAAAAACCAAAAAAACTAACCCTAATACAAAATGTTTATTACCCTTGTGCATATTTGATCGAATATTATCCATACTATTTTATATAAATAAATTAATAATTAATTAACTAATGGGAAAGATATAATAAAATGTGAACCCACTCCCTTTATAGACTCAACAGATAATTTGCCATTCATTTGTTTTATCATTTGTGCAGTAATCCAAAGCCCAAGTCCAGTACCTCGAATATCCTCTGTCTCACTATTCCTAATCCTATAAAATTTTTCAAAAAGCTTTTCTTTCTCTGTTTCACTCATACCAATCCCTGTATCGCTACACCTTATGGAATACCTACCATTTTCTTCATATACTTTCACTATTATATTCCCACTTTTTGTATATTTTACCGCATTGCCTATAATATTTACAAGACTTTGTTTAAATCTTTTTTCATCAATATTTACCATTTTTGAGCCATCAACTTCATTATTTTCATATGTTATAGATAAATTTTTCTCTTTTGCTTGTATAGTTAGGGATCCCGTCACTTCCTCAATTATTTTACCTGGATTAATTTTAATTAATTCAAAAGACATTCTACCCTGTTCAATTTTGGATACATCTAAAATATCAGCGACTAGATTGTCTAGGTCTTTAGCTGAAGTGTCTATTTTTGATACATAATCTTTGGTTTTTGGAGATAATTCAGGTGCTTCACGCATAAAGTCCGCATATCCTCGTATTACAGAAAGTGGGGTGCGTAGTTCGTGCGATGCCATAGCGACAAAGTCATCCTTCAATTGGTCAACCTCCTTTAGCTTCTTGTATAAATCCATATAATCAATAATTTTAGATAAACGGAAAAACAAAAGCATAATTAATACCAATACTACAACTAGCAAAATACGGCTATTAGTAATACTTTTTTGTATAGCTAGGTCTGCCAGTGACAAGGTCTGTGTAGAGACTGCGGCTCCTAATATATTTCCATTTTCATCTGTTATTGCTCTAATAGTTTTAAAAAGTCTTTCAGATCCATTACTGAGAGCTATAGTAATAGAGTGAGCTGGGTCTCCGGATGCCAATGTATATAGAAATGCCACATCCTTATCTATGGTTCCAATTTCTTGTGTATTATTCGAAGCAATTATATTATATACAATGATGTTTTTCCCTATTTGAGGGTCGATATCTATCCCTTTTACTATAACTTTAAAATTTTTGATAGTTTCATTTGTGAAGATAATTTCATTTATTTTTTTGTTTAAATATATTGGATCTCCTATTTTGTCCCCTGCAAATGACACAAAAGCATCTTGAAGGGATCCCATGCGTACATTTATTAGGCGTTCTTGGGCATTATTTGCTATACCTATAAACCTCTCCGCCATAAACACAAAAGAACCTACTATAAGACAGGCTACTATAATAGTATATATCAGTTGTGTATTACTTATTACCTTTCTTAAACCTTT